>CAYJOX010000066.1:2725-8818 GCA_964371915.1 uncultured Oscillospiraceae bacterium | reverse complement strand
ATAGTGAATTTGAAACCTTAGCCTGTTATGATTCAGGGTTTACAGCAAGAGATTTACTTAATAATGCACCGTTGATAATGATAGACTATAACCGCTTAAAGGAAGCGCTACCACAGGAGATAACACGGATGTACGAGGAATATACAAACACAGGGTTGCCGCCACAGGGTGCCGGATTATTGCCTCTAAACAGCATAGGTGGCACCGAACTTATCTTCACGGTATATCCAGTTGCTATAAGCTGTAATAGTAAGACGGTATGCGGCATTAAACTTTGCCTTTCTAAACGTAGTATAGATTTAAACGGGGTAAACTGCTTGATGTCTAAAGAATTTTTGGAGGTACTTAGCCATGCTAAAGAGAATAAAAAAATTACTAAATAAGTTTATTATTAAATTTTACCTACCCCTTAATGCCGAACAATATATATACTATATAAATGGGCCCGAAAAGCTACTACCACCACTTACATCCGACGAGGAAAAAATTGTTTTTGAGGGGTTAAAAAAGAAAGAGCGCAGCAGCCGTGAACTTCTAATAATACATAATCTCAGATTGGTAGTATACATAGCAAAAAAATTCGATCAGACAATTCCTAACATGGAGGACCTAATATCTATAGGTACAATAGGTTTAATAAAAGCTGTGGGCAGTTTTGATCCGGATAAGAATATTAAGTTTGCAACCTATGCTACAAGATGCATAGAAAACGAAATATTGATGTACCTACGAAAGTTTGGGCAACAAAGGCAGGAAACATCGATAGACGAGGCACTAAACATAGATGCCGACGGTAACGAGCTTTTATTATCCGACGTACTTGTGACCGAGCAGGATATTGTGGGTAAACAGCTTGAAACAGCAGATGAAAAAAACACATTACTACTTGCAGTTAAAAGGCTTCCGGAAAAGGAGCGTATTATAATTGAGATGCGTTTTGGCTTGTTTGGGCATGAGGAACGAACACAAAAGGATGTTGCAGATAAGCTTGGTATAAGCCAAAGTTATATATCAAGGTTAGAGAAAAAAATAATTAAACATCTACGTGATGAACTTGAACAACTGGCTTGACTTTTACCCTTTAAAAGTGTAAAATATATACATAGAAATATGATATTGGTAGTAAAATTATGAATGATGAATACGCAGCAGATATAGTAACACTTCAGGACGATGATGGCAATGAATTTGATTTTGAAATTATCGGCCAGCTAGAGTTCCAAGATAAGGATTACGTCGCCCTTATACCCTACGATGAGGAGGATGCAGATGACGAGGAAACGCCATTTATAATAATGAAAACTGTATATGATGGGGATGAAGAATTTCTTGATATGGTTGAAGATCAGGTGGAGTTAAACGCCGTAATAGCTCTATTCGAAGAGCAACTCTCTGATGATTTTGAGATGGGGAAATAGTTCTTAAGGCAACAAATTAAAACTGCTGTGTTCGATTGGATGCATCGTTTATAATCCTACAAGTTCACAAAAGGGGGCTTTGGTCAGTACGTAGGTTTGCAGACCTCCCGCTACGGCGGAAGAAGGGAGCGCGAAGCGTATCGCCGGGCATACCCACCCTGCTTAACGCGGGTTGTAACTATCGGTGTAGACGGCATGGCGGTTTTTTGATTATAATTAATATCTCGTGCAATAATATAACTATATAGTTTATTATTGTACGAGGTTTTTTATGAAGATATTAACAGGGCAGAAGATGCCTAACTTCTCCTTTGATACACCCTTTAAAGCCGGAAACGAGCTGTATGAGGTTATAGCAAACAGGCCGGCAACGATGCTTTTCCTTAGGGATTCGGCCTGCCTGTTTACCGCCTACTACCTTGAAATGATGCACCGAAACTACCGTTTTTTTGCCGATAGCAACCGTGCGTTAATCTGTGTTGTACAGGGTAGCCCAAAGCAGTTTAAAGGTTACAGCAAGCTAAAGTTCCCGCTTATATGTGATAGTGAATCGGCGCTATACAAGGCCTTTGAACTGCC
This sequence comes from uncultured Oscillospiraceae bacterium, assembly GCA_964371915.1. GTDB lineage: Bacteria > Bacillota > Clostridia > Oscillospirales > Ruminococcaceae > CAYJBH01. Next base: position 6,821 of record CAYJOX010000066.1, on the reverse strand, counting down.
CAGAGTAACTTTTCCTATCTCCTTACTTTCGGCAGAGGCTTTAAGAATTATAAGTGAAGCCAAAAAACATGACATCAACTATGAAAAATCGTTAAAAAACAACTGTCAGCTACCGGTTACAATTATGCTGGAGCCGGACAAAACTATAGAAAGCATTCACCGCTCGCAAAGCGTAACCGATATACCGGAGCTACTGGAGCTACTCGGAGGCGGTATGGTAAAATCGGAGAGGTATCGGCAATAGATAGGCAAGCATTTCTAAAACAAACCTACCGGACGGTGGATATTTATTTAAGCCCAAGGTAGCGCCTTACCCTATAATCTATGTATACTAAAACACCGCAGATCATACTCCACTCATTTATTATATAGTTTAGGGTGTTCTTAAATCTAACGGGCAGTTTTTCTACCCTTGAAAACATTTTAAAGGCCTGCCCCGCACCCTTTAAAAAGGGTTTGCCATAGCCCCTTATGCAGAAGAACAGCACCTTAATAAGATAACCTATCACAAGAAATGGTAGGTTTAACAGCAGGAGTAAAAAAGGTAGGTTTTTGTAGGGCAACAGTATATTGTTGCGCCCACTTTGAATAGATTTAAAATCGTTGTATTTGCTTCCGGTAGTGGCACTACAGATATGTTTACAACGTGCTGTAGGGCAGAAAACATTCTTATACCCTGCACACCTTGCGCGCCACCCTATGTCTACATCCTCAAGATAGGCAAAAAAAGTCTCGTCGAAAAGGCCTATCTCCTCTAACACACTTCTCCTGTAAAGTGCCGCACCTCCGCAGGCGGTAAACACTTCACAGGGCTTGTTATAACGCTCTGCTAAAAGGCCATCCCCTCTTTTACATGCCCAGCCCAAAATATTAACATAATCGCCGGCATCATCACAAAGGGTACTATCTTTATACTGGAGCATAAGGGTAGCAACAGAGAATATCCTATCATCACTATCCATTGTTTTTTTCAGCTCGGCGAGCCAATCCTTTTCGGCAAATGCATCGTTATTGAACAGGGCTACATACTCCCCTTTTGATTGGCGTATGCCAAGGTTTACAGCAGCAGAAAAACCGGTATTATGATCAAGGTAAATCCCCCTGACCGGTTTACCGGCATAGCTCTCTATTATCTTTCGGCTGTTATCGGTACTGCCGTTATCAACAACTATAACCTCTATATCTTTATAGCTACCGTCCAGTACCGATTGTATGCTATCCCCTATCCATTTTTCTCCGTTTAGGTTCGGAATTACTACAGCTATCATCAATAGTTAAAAAACAGGAATGGTTGAGCAAGATAGTTGCCAAAACTCAACAACGAAAAAATAGCTATTACCAGACCAACAATTGCAAAAGCTATAACTATACCGGCCCAGATTAATGCCGCACGGGAGAAGTTCCTTCGGTTAATATTTATCTTTTCAGAAAAGCTCCAGATAAGTAACATTACAATGTTAACACCCGGAATAAGCATCAAAAGAATCATCCAAAAATATGTTGAGGTTTTTACAGGAGGTGCTACAACACTGTTTTTAGCTATATCCTCACCACTATCAATCTTAGATGATTCGTTGTGTGAGTAGTGCGCCGATTCCTCTTCATCTTTAACTGTCTTATCATCGGTAACTACTACAGCTTCGGTTACTATTACATCCGGTGGTAAGGTTTCGCTTAAATCTTCCTCAATAAATTCACCCTGCTCTACTACCGGCTTAACCTCGGTATAGCTAATAACATTTTCGGCTAAGGCCGGTGTTACTTCCTGTGAAGAAACTGTATCATCGACAACAGGCTCTGCCGGTTGTTCACTAACACTATCTATACTGGGTGGTGATGGCTCGATAACTACCGTGTTAGCAGCACCGCAATAACCACAAAAAGCAGCACTCTCCGGTATATCTTTACTGCATTTATTGCAATTCATTTTACATCCCTTCCTTTCATTATTTCTTTTGTTATTCTATCATACAATATATATAAATGCAAATTAAAAGATGTATTTTCACCTAATTTTCATTAAAGTTACAGCTTGTTACAAGCTTCGCTATGCAGTAAATCTAACTACCACCTCTAGGCTTTTAATATCGGATAGTTTAATGTTATTTTGTTTTTCTATAGAGAGGATATCAACCTTACTGTCTATAGAGATATTTATTGCATCGATAATTTTATAGGATAAGCTTTCTTTTAGTGCATCCAGCTCATCGCCAATAATCTTTTCATCCGCTATTGTTTCAACAATAACCGTTAATACATTATTGCTATATCTAAGCTCTGCCGAAAACTCACTCACCTCAGAAACCTTGCTTACCCCATCATAGTTATATACTATCGCCAACCTTTTTCTTTCACCGTTTATAGCGTTTATCATTTCTAGTTGTTCACGATTTATAAGCGTTACAAGGCTATCCCCACTATATATTACTCCATTTTTAACCACTGCACCTTTATAGCTAAAAGCATCTACAAGCGGAACTATCCCCTCAACCAAGCCATCATTGTTAACCGGTATCTTATACATCTGCATAATTGCTAGCCTATTACTCTCGCTCTGCCTTAATATAGAATCAGCCACATCAAGCAGCTTCCCCTCCGATTCCTTGATGTCCTCACTTGTATACTCTGTAAGATAGATAAATGAATTCCCCTCAGACATTCTCGTATCATAGATTTGCGGCAGCAGTTTTGCTATTCCTCCCTCTATAAAACCATCACCCAAAAGTATTAGCTCACTCTGCCCCATATATAGCTCACCGTTAACCTCCTTTGCTACATTATAAAGGGCTTCAGAAAAACTCTCACCGCTAGCTGATATAAGTGATACCGCAGGGCCTGTCTCCTGATACTCTGTACATACAAGCAACGAAACATCATAAGCATCATTATTCTTATCTATATAGGTCAGTGTTACGGCTGTTCTTTCCTGTAGTTCGGTTCCACCACATCCAGTAAGCCCTATGAGTAGTACAAATATAGCAGCCTTTACAATTTTTTTATGCGGAACAAGCATAATAACCGAAACAACAGCAGAAAGAATGCCGGCAGCTATCGGTAATATTGCTGAGTTAACTACGTTTAATACTATAGCCGCAACAAAGGTTATCCCTATCAACACAAAAAAACATTTTTGTGTTACCGTGTATGCTAAAGAGTTGCTTAAAACACTCATCTTTATACAGCCGGAGATAAAAAACACTATACATAGCAGAACGTCAAAACGCCTAAATATAGAAAGTTCGCCTATAACTCCGAGTGCATTTATCGGCAGGCTAAAAAATGCAAGGTTTTCACCTAGTGCCATTTCAGCAAGCAGGCTAAAAAACACAACTACTGCTAATACCGCCAACATAAGAATAAATACACGGTGTACCTTTAACTCATTTTGATTTACAACCGCAAAGGCCGGCACAAGGGGCGCAACCGATAAAATTTCGGCAGGAATTATTACATTATTTATATCTACACTATTTTCGATATTCATAAGGCTTATCTGCGGTAGGTTAAACACCGCAATGCAAAGCAGTACAACGATTAACAAAAAACTTACGAACAGGCCGGAAGTTTTTATAGCATTGCTGTTTAACAGCCCCGAATAAACCGCAATGAAAAACATAATAATGCATACCGTCATAAAGCCCACCCTATCATGGTTTGCAATGTTGTAGAGTTTAAAGGTATCCATAACAGTTGTAACAAGCCCTAGCATCAATACGATAGATATAAAAAAACTCTGTACGGGAGTAGGCTGTTTTTTTTCTACAAGGCAAAATGGCAGAATAAGCAAAAAACCTATTCCAAGTGATAATGCGGCCGTACCCGAATACTCAAGCGCCGAGCTTCCTATTATAGGTTGCCTAGCAAGCTGGCCGGTTAAAAGTACAACAAAAAACAAACCATAGTATCCACTGTTAGTCTTAAACATTATTCCTCCGATAGGTAGTTTTTAATATTAAATCCCTTGCCGTTTTTGCTGCCCGATCGCAACAGGCCGTCCGCTATTGCATCGCCACCGATGGGCAGTACCGGCCGTGTAACCGGTATTCCAAAGGAGTGAACCCCACATATATTTAATAGCATAATTACAAATAATCCG
>CAYJOX010000066.1:0-2715 GCA_964371915.1 uncultured Oscillospiraceae bacterium | reverse complement strand
ACATTATTCTAAGGATTATAATCGGCTCATAGAGTGATGGTATTACAAATGCCGCAAGTGCAGAAAAGGCAATAACAATTAGTATAGGGGCGGATATGATGCCTATCTGAATTGCCGCATCACCTACTATCAGGGCGGATACAAGGCTTACAGAGCCACCTATCTGTTTGGGTAGCCTAAGGCCGGCCTCTCTTACTACCTCAAGCAGTAGCGATATTACTATAGCCTCTATAAATAGTGGAAGCGGCGTTCCCTGTTCTGAGTAGGCTATCTTATACATTAACTGCACCGGCAGTAGCTCCGGTGTAAAATTTACCATCGATATAAATACGCCGGGCAGTAGCACCGCAAGAAAGAAGGATATATATTTCAGTAGCCTTATTCCACTTGCAAAGTATGGCCTAGAAGCGTAATCATCTAAACTTTGAAAATTCTCGGGGAAAAGGTAGGGGTAGATAAGTGCAAACGGGCTACCCGCCACCATAATTATAATCTTTCCTTCACATATCTTTGCCGCTGCGGTTGCCGGCCGCTCGGTACTGCCGGTAGCAGAGAATAGTGAGGGTTGTTTTTTTTGTATAAATGCTCCGAGATAACCCGAATCAAAAACCATAGGAAGATCGACCGATTCTATTCTTTTTTTAACTTCACTAAGCAGCTTTTCTGATACCTGCCCCTTATGGTAACCCAGTAGATACTCATTATTATTTTTACCGCCTAACGTTCCGGTTTCAAACGCTAACTCGGGTGAGCGTACAAACTGCCTTAAAAGCGCCATATTCACCCTTAGGTTTTGTGAAAACCCAAGCTTAGAGCCTTTTATGTTACCTTCGCCCGATACCTCGGTAACTGCATTTCCGGGGGGTGCCTGTATGCCGACCCCAAGCATTGTATCATGCCCCTCAATATATATTACCGCAAAACCGGATAGCATTAAAAAATCCATATCCTGCCTTGTTTTAACCGGTATCTGGCTGATTGGTACCGAGTTAGTCTTTTCAAGGTAGCTAAACATCTCCTGTGGTGTTAAACTTTGCTCCTCTATCTCTGCCAGCCTATTAAGCAGAACAAGGGATAGATTAACATCGCTTGTAATATTATCCACCTTCATTATAAGCAGGTTACATGCGGCCGCTCGCTTTACTAAAAAATATATATCCACGCTTTGAGAGTAGTATTCTCGTAGTTCCTCTCTAAACTCCTCTACTGTTTTATTCATTTTCAGCCGCACCTCCTACATTTTTTTGAATATAGTATCGGCTGTTTTCCTATAATCCATACATAGGAGAACTGATATGGTTATTATAATTGTAAGAACAACGATAATTTACATCTTTGTTTTGCTAATCTTACGGCTTATGGGCAAGAGACAGCTCGGAGAGTTACAGGCATCCGAGCTGGTTACAACCATGATAATATCAAACCTTGCCTCAATCTCAATAGAGCAACAGAGTATACCCTTGTTGGTAAGCATGCTGCCGGTGCTTATTATTGCATGCTACGAGATATTTATCTCAGCCTTTACTATAAAAAGCGCTAAGTTTGAGCGGTTTGTAGAGGGTGAACCACGCGTAATAATGTCTAATGGGCATTTTGTACAGGCAACGCTAAAATTATTACGTTTTACCGCAACCGAGATTTTAGGGGCATTACGAGATAAAAATATATTTGATCCAAACACCGTTAACGTTGCATTGATAGAGCCTAACGGTAAATTATCGGTATATGCTGTCGAGCGTGCACCATCCCATATCGACGAAAAACCACCTGCCGCCGTAATAGTTGACGGTATGGTGGTTGAGGATGCCTTAAAGCTGGCGGATAAGGATTTAGGATGGTTAGATGAATATCTTATACAAAACGGTTTAACCGCCAAGGATATATTAATTTTAATGGTATACCATAACGGCACCGCCTACCACGAGAAATATGAAAGAGGTAAAAGATGAGGCGCATACCACTGGCTATAGGTCTTATGGCCATAATCCTAATATTTATATCGGTATCACAATTTTTTATCTACGATACCTTTAATAGGCTTTCACAAGATATTAATTCCATTGAAGCAGAACAAGGTGATATTCAGGAGCTTGCACAGAATATAAAAACCACCTTTGCACAAAGGCAAGGGTGGTTGCTAACAATTGCAGACAATAACCAAATACTACAGCTTGGCATGGTTATTGATACACTGGACCCACAGGCAGAGCCCGAGGAGATAGTGGCACATACTAAACATATAAAGGCAGAACTTACAAGGATAAGGCGGCTACTTCTTCCCCTGCTTTGAGCGCTCACCCAGCAGATCTGTAAGCTCCTGCATAAAGCTGTTAAGATCACCAAACTGGCGGTATACCGACGCAAACCTAACATAGGCAACCTCATCGATACTGCGTAGCTCCTCCATGCATAGCTCACCAATATCCAGCGAGGAGATTTCCCTCTTTAAAGAGTTGGAAATATTCTGCTCTATTCTATCTACCAGCTTCTCAAGCTGTTCAAGCGTTACAGGACGTTTTTCACAGGCCCTAAGCAGGCCGTTTAATATTTTTTGACGGTCGAACGCCTCACGCGAGCCGTCCTTTTTTTCTACCATTACAGGAACCGTTTCAACTATCTCATAGGTTGTAAAGCGTTTTTCACAGTCGATACATTCACGACGTCGTCTTATACGCACACCTCCGTCAGCCGGGCGGCTATCAAGAACCTTTGTAT
>CAYJOX010000065.1:0-8853 GCA_964371915.1 uncultured Oscillospiraceae bacterium | reverse complement strand
TTTTCGGATGATGGGAATTGAACCGGCGTGGAGCGACCTGCGAAGCGAAGCGAGCAAAGGAGCGACGAGGTTACCAAAGGTAACCGAAATATTTTTGCGTATCGGCAAAAATATTAGCCTTGCGAATTCCCATCATCTCAGAACACCCTCACCACTCATCGCAAACCCCGCTCCGTTGCTCCTCGTTATTCCGCCCAAAGGCATGCTCGGGTTTGTTGCTCGGTTGCAAGGCACCGTAGTGCAAGTGTTGATAGCTAACCTTAAGCGGATAACCAATCTCCCTCACGACATTAATAGGTGTCAAATTTTTGCATTGTTTAGTGTTTTTAGTTAATAATTAATTTTTTTAATTGTTTTTTGTCTTGATTTATGTTACCATACTACATAAATACTTCAAAATATATGGAGGGTAAAGATGCATAAGCCCGATTTTAGAAAAGAAGAAATAATTTTATCTATACTTCGCAGCATATCTGTAAGTATATTTATAATATTAACAATCTTGATTATGCACCTTGTAGATAATGCTATATTTGTAACCTCAATTGCAGCAACTACATTTATAGTGTTTACCTTCCCAAAAGCACAGTCGGTAAAACCTCGCTTTGTTATAGGTGGATATCTATCGGCTATAGTCTTTGGAGTTCCGGCCTCGATTTTACATAGTAATTATGAAGAATCGTACTTGTTAATGATAATACTATGTGGGCTTGTAATCTTTTTACGCACACTTTGTATGACGATTTTTGATCTTGAGCATCCACCTGCTACTGCCTTTGCAATCTCGCTTGTAATTGCTGACAACCCTGTCACAATGTCAATACTAGCATTAATATGTGTTTTGTTGTTATGTTTAATTAAAAAGCCGATTGCCATCTTCATGCTTAAACTATCCGGTAAAACGAAACCATCATAGACAATATTTAACGAAAATAAAGAGCGGTACCGCCATATTGGCGGTACCGCTCTTTAATACTAAAACTAATATTACTCAGCGTCTGTAGTCTCTTCCTCTGTTACCTCAGAAGTAGCCTCGTCTTCTGCAGTCTCCTCCTCTGTTACCTCAGAAGTAGCCTCGGAAGTTACCTCATCGGTTGTAGCCGGTGTGGAAGAAGATGTTGAATCTTCGCTACATGCTACTAAAGAAAGTGCAAGGATTGCAGCAAGTGCAAGTGTTACTAATTTTTTCATAATAATTTACCTCATAATAATATTTACTTTTTATTGTTGTGGTTAGGTTGGTTTCCTTACCGTGACTAAATAATAACACGGCAAATTTAATAAGTAAATACGTTTTAAGGTACTGTAATTCTATTGTGACAAGGCATGCATGTATTGCACAAATCCAATGGAATAAATGAAAAAAAATTAGTCACTTTTGGTTTTAAAAGTATGTGCATAACAAAAACATATTGCTATAAAAGGCCTTGTTTAAATGGTTTATCCATAAAATTACAGAAAATATACAAGAAGATTACAATAGGTTACAATCGACAAAAAAAGCAATATTTTTAGTGAAAAATATACAATTAAAGCCTGATTTTGCACCAGTCTCCTTTTCTAAACCTAAGGTAGTTGAATATTAGCCTACCTGCTTGGTCTATAATTATACTCGCCCATGCACCAATTAAACCGAAACCTAACGTATAGCATAAAAGATAAGATGCTATGGGGCGGACAATACCTATAAATACAAAGGAGACATAGGCGGTAAACTTTGTGTCGCCTGCTCCACGCAGACAACTCGCATATATTATCTGAGTAATCTGCAGGAATACAATAACAGAGATCAGATTTGTAATAATAGCTCCATAAGATAATATTTCGTCTCTTTCTGAGAATAGCCTAAAGATATCAACACCAAATATAGCATAGATGAAAGCCAGGAAGGCAGAAATACAAAGCCCGATACGTTGGCAAACAGAACCATATATTTTAGCAAGCTCCGGCCTGCCCTGCCCAAGGCTTCTGCCTACAAGAGCTATAGCAGCGACCGAAAGCCCATCCGCAACCGAGAAAGAGACGGACATTATATTATGTCCCACCTGGTGAGCTGCAAACGCAATAGTTCCAAGACTGGCTGCAATTACGGTGAATATTAGAAAACCAAACCTCAAAAAAAGTTGCTCGGCAAATGTAGAAATTGCAATTTTATTTATAGTATTTATAGTAGGTAGATCAAACTTAAAAAAGTTAAAACTGTTAAGTGATACAAAGCTCTTATTCGGCAGGGCAGAATGTATCGACATTACCATAGCGGCAATAGTTCCAAGCACCGTTGCTATTGCAGCACCGGAAACACCGAGTGCAGGGAACCCTAAGTTTCCACCGATTAACAACCAGTTAAATATAAGATTAACGGTGTTAGAGACAAGATTGCTACGCAGTACAACCTTGGTATTACCGCTGCCACGCTGAGCAGCGTTTATTATTAGAGATATCGCGTGAAATAACATGCAACACATAATTATTTTTAGATAGGTGCTGGCATAGTAATGGGTATCCTCGTTACTGCCCATAAGGATAAGTACCGTGTCAGAAAACAAGAAAAAAAGAATGCTAATTACAATCGATATGATTATCGTTAGTCCTAAGGCGTTGTATAGGGTTTTGTTGGCACCTTTTGGATCTACCTCCCCTCGCCGTCTAGCTACAATTGCACTAACCGATGCGCTTAATGCGATTATTATAGCAAATCCAATTAGTTTAGGTTGGGTCGTCAACCCTACACCTGCAACGGCCCCTTCGCCGAGACTACTAACCATAACAGTATCTATTAAACCCACCATTGCCAAAAAAACAGCTTCCACTGTGCTTGGCCATGCAACCTGCAAAACAGTTTTATATAGTTCTTTTTTAGATGGGATATTGCTATTGTTTAAGGTTGGAGGTTGCATTTTAGTAGAAGTATTCATTTTACTATATTACCTTTCAAACTCTAAAAAAGCCCTTAACTATAAAGGTATCACAACTATCATAATTGTCAAGCTTTTTTATTATTGGTTATGGTTTGCTTGACTAAAATATAGAAATAATGTACTATTAACTATATAATAAAATGGAGAGAAATGATGAAAGAAGCTGTTTTGTTTTACTCCCTTTCCGGTGTTACAAAAACCGTCGCACAGATAATTGCGGCCGAAAGAAACTGTGATATTTTCGAGATAGAGCTAGTTGAACCATATACAAAAACTACCGCTTTTTCAAAAGGGGTAGTTGATACCAAAAAAGGTATATCCCCCCCTACAAAACCTCTACCGCCGATAGGCCAGTATGACAGGGTCTGGCTTGGCACTCCAATCTGGGCATTTGGATATGCAGCACCACTTAATATAGTCTTTGAACAAAAGCTATTGAGTGATAAGGAGGTGCTTTTATTTTCTACCAGTGCAGGGTTAGCCGGAGCAGGGTCACTAAATGGTGTGGCAGATAAACTTATCGGCTGCAAAGTAATTGGAAAGAGGAACTTTACAATAGCACAAACAAAAAAACAATCAGCTGTGTCTGATTGGGTGAAATCTTTAAACATTTAAACTGTTGTAGGATTATTATGGAAAAAAGAATAGGAATAACCGGAATGACATGCGCATCATGCTCGGCCCGCATCGAAAAGATAGTAGGCAGGTTAGAGGGCGTGGATTCTGCCGCTGTTAATCTTGCAACCGAAACACTCACCTATAAAGCCGACAGCCAGATGGATGATGATGTTAAAAAGGCTATAGAAAAGCTTGGGTTCGGTTGGTTTGAGATAGCACAAAAGAAGGAAGAGCGCGCACAAGCTAAGGAAAAAAACGCCTATATATTAAAGGTACGCCTTGTAGTTGCGATAGCATTTGCTATTCCGTTACTATATATTGCAATGGCACCGATGATATCGGTTGGAGGGGTTACCCTACCAAACTTTATCTCACCAGATAGCGGAATAGCTTTTGCATTACTGCAGCTGGTACTAACTATTCCGGTAATGGTTGCAGGGTACAGCTTTTATACAGTAGGATTTAAATCCCTTTTTCGTGGCTCACCTAATATGGACAGTCTTGTAGCCATAGGAACGTCTGCGGCATTTTTATATAGTGTTTATTCTACCTATAGGTTGGCACAGGGAGATATACATGCCGCCCATGAACTTTATTTTGAATCGGCTGCGGTAATAATAGCATTGATAATGGTGGGTAAATATCTGGAAGCGGGCTCCAAACGGCGCACAGGTGAGGCGATTAAACGGCTGTTGGGATTAGCCCCCAAGACGGCTGTAGTTATTAGAGATGAGAGGGAGATAGAAATAGCTGTCGAAAAAGTTGTGATAGATGATATTATAATAGTAAAGCCCGGTGGCTCGATACCGGTCGATGGCATTGTAATAGGCGGAATCACCTCGGTGGATGAGTCGATGCTGACAGGGGAGAGTATGCCGGTAGAAAAATTTGAGGGAGAAAAGGTTTTTGCCGCCACGATAAACCAAAACGGATCGATAAGATTTAAGGCAACTGGTGTCGGAGAGGATACAGCGCTATCGGGGATAGTAAGGCTTATAGAACAGGCTCAAGGGAGTAAAGCTCCAATTGCCAAGGTTGCAGATACTGTATCGGGGTATTTTGTTCCTGTTGTTATTGGAATTGCCGCAGTAACAGCGATTTGTTGGTATCTCTCGGGGATGGATATAACTTTTGCGCTTACAATCTTCATATCAGTTTTGGTGATTGCCTGCCCGTGCGCGCTTGGGCTTGCCACCCCTACAGCAATAATGGTAGCCACGGGTAAAGGTGCGGAAAATGGTCTTATAAAAAGTGGAGAAGCATTGGAGACAGCATATAAGGTGGATACTATTGTCCTGGATAAAACCGGAACGGTAACACAGGGTAAGCCGGAGGTTACAGATATAATAACGTTTGAAGGTTTTGATGCAGATAAGTTGTTGCAGCTTGCAGCATCGGCCGAGGCGATGAGCGAGCACCCTCTAGGCCATGCAATTGTATCGGATGCAAAAAAGAAATTGTTAAAAATTTCACAAATTTCTGACTTCGAGGCCTTGACTGGATACGGTATAGATGCTACAATACATGGAATACAGGTATTAATCGGTAACGACAGATTAATGGAGCGGTTTAAAGTTAGCACCGAGCAGTTTAATGAGGTAGGCTATAAGTTGTCTCTTGAGGGAAAGACCTCTATGAATATTGCTGTTGACGGAAAGCCTGCCGGGGTTATAGCTGTGGCTGATACTGTAAAACCAACCAGTGCTGATGCTGTTAAGCTGCTAAAATCTATGGGCAAAAATATTGTAATGATAACCGGGGATAATAAAAACACGGCGCAAGCCATTGCAAAACAGGCTGGGATAGACAATGTAATTGCCGATGTGTTACCGCAGGATAAAGCCTTTGAGGTTAAAAAGTTACAGGATCAAGGGTTGAAAGTTGCTATGGTGGGTGACGGCATAAACGATGCGCCGGCCCTAGTAGGAGCAGATGTTGGTATAGCCGTTGGAAGCGGCACCGATGTAGCGATAGAGAGTGCCGACATAGTATTAATAAACAGCGATCTAATGGATGTAGCAACAACTATAAACCTATCTAAAAGAACCATGCGGAATATAAAACAAAATCTATTTTGGGCGTTTGCATACAATGTAGCGGGTATACCCATAGCAGCAGGTTTGCTATTCCTGTTTGATGGGCCACTTTTAAACCCAATGTTTGCCGCTGCGGCAATGAGCCTATCGTCGGTATCGGTAGTTACAAATGCACTGCGCCTTAGAAAATTTAAGGCATATTAGAAGTTAGGAGTAGATATGAAATACGATATGATAGTTGAAGGAATGTCCTGTGAGCATTGTGAAAAAGCAGTGTCGGATGCAGTTAAGGTGTTAGCTAACGTTATTAATGTAACGGTAGATATCGCAACAAAACATGTAGTAGTAGAGTGTGACGGAGTAGATGCTCAGGTTCTAAAAAACACTATTGAGGATCAAGGTTATGATGTTACTAAAATAACCAATATGGATGCATAGGCGAAAGTAAGGTTACTTTATGGAGGGGTTGATGACGGTAACAGTTTGGATGATACCGTTTTGCATAGCGTTTTTAATTCAAAATTTAGTAATATTCAGATTTATAGGGAAGATAATTGACCTAAAATCAGAAAGTTATCGCAATGCCGACCTTGTTGCGTTTATTAATTGCACCTTGTTCACGGTTCTTCTTTTATTTTTTCCAAACAATTCAACCTTCATATACCTATTTTTCATCCTTATCTATTCATTAGAGACATGTTTGTTGTTTAAGGCCGACATTATTGTTAAATTATCATGCGGTTTAGCATTGCCGGTACATGTAGTGGCAATAAGGAATATGATAGTTTACTCATATCAGATACTAAATACTGCAGATACCTCTGATATAATTCAAAGTTCGGTGATATACTGGAACACCCTTACCCTAACCTCGCTACTATGTTCGTTTGCGATGTTACTGCTTTTTCATATCATTTCTGATGATTTTTTTAGAATGATGAATCAAAGCGGAAGCCGAATGATACTGTTTCTCGCGTTTATGGTAACAGCAGCTATAAGGTTAGCCCTTACCGGCGCAGTGTACCGGATAGATCACTATTCTGCCGAGTTAGCTATACAGCAGATTGCAAGCGGAGCCAGCTGGTTGATGGTGGTTTATACCGGTGTATTTATGTTGATTGGCTTTGAGATGCTTAACGCAAATAGGGAGAAGCTACAAAATAGCCTTGCTCGTGAGAGTATGTACCGAAATGCCATGCTGAATAATTCCGAGATGACACTCGAGGTCAACTGCGATGAGGATAGGTTGATATATGTAAATATCAACGGTATCTCCAAAGATGCGCTTGTAGGCGAACAATATTCGGATTATATAAGTGGCAATATACAGCACACTGTATTTAATATGGATAAAGAGCTTGTACAAAAGCATCTAAACATTGAAAATCTTAAAAAACATTATGAGCATGGGGATTACGAATTTAACATCGACGCAAGGGTAAGGAAGGCTGATAGCGCGTATGAATGGCACAATATTAATGTTAATATCGAGGTGAATGATGACCTGAAATGTCATGTTGCAATAATAACTTATATAAACATACATGACGAGAAGGTGAATGAGCTTGATTTAAAATATAAATCAGAAAGAGACCCACTTGTAGGTGCTTACAATAAAAGTACTGTCGAGAGCTTAATAAGCGAGCATATTATATCTGGCGGAATAGGTGTAATGTTAATGATAGATCTTGATAACTTTAAGAGCATTAACGATAACTATGGGCATAGCTATGGTGATAAGGTATTATGCGAGGTTAATGATAAGCTAAACGAAATTTTTCGTGATAACGATATAATCGGGCGTGTAGGCGGAGATGAATTTTTGGTATATCTCAAGAATGTGAACGAAACAAGCATTATTGTACGCAGGGCCGAGGTGGTGTGCAAGGCACTTAACAAAACATATTATATGAATGATAAGCCTAGCGTTACCGTGTCATCCAGTGTAGGTATAGCATTAAACCCTGATGATGCAAACAGCTTTAAAGAATTATTTGATAAGGCAGATGTAGCGATGTATGCCGCAAAAAAGTGCGGAAAAAACAACTATAAAATTTACAATGCTAGTATGCAAAAGAACTGAAAAACATATATGTAAAAAATTTTTGATAAAAGGCTTGCTTTTTTTGTCATAGTATAGTATAATACTCATTGCGACTGCGAATATCCAAACGGTATGCGCAGTAAGGCGATAGGACATACTTTGCAAAGAGCGTATGGACAGCAAAGATGGATTGAACGATTATATACCGTTTATGTTGTATATAATAAGTAATTTAAGCTCTCCCTCTGGCTACGGCGGTAACGCTAACTTTGCCTTAATGTTTCGCCGATACAACTAACAGGGGTTGGTTGGTCGGTTTTTACTGTGGAAAATCATGAAACGCAAGGCGGCTTGTAAAGAAATTGTCATCAATTAATTACAGGAGGCAGTTTAATGGCGGCAAAAGAAAAAATTAGAGTACGTCTAAAAAGCTATGACCATAGCTTAATCGACACATCTGCGGAAAAAATCGTAGAGACCGCAAGGCGTACCGGCGCAAGGGTCTGCGGACCGATCCCGCTCCCGACAGACAAAGAGATCGTAACAATTCTTCGTGCAGTTCATAAGTATAAAGATTCTCGTGAGCAGTTCGAAAACAGGACACACAAGCGTTTGATAGACATTCTCAAACCTTCACAGAAGACAATTGAAGCTTTGATGGGTCTACAACTTCCGGCAGGCGTAGATATTGAGATTAAACTTTAATATTTGTCTTCCACCGGTCATGTTGGTCGTAAGGTCAACCAATAACTTAAAGGAGGAATTATCCATATGAAAAAGGGAATTATCGGCAAGAAGGTCGGTATGACACAGATATTCGATGAGGCCGGCAAGGTTATACCGGTTACAGTCATCGAGGCAGGCCCCTGTACTGTTGTTCAGAAGAAAACAATAGAGACAGACGGTTATGAAGCTGTACAGCTAGGCTTTGGCGAGGTGTCTGTAAAGCGCCTTAACAAACCAGACAAAGGCCACTTCGCAAAGAATGATGTAGCTGCTAAGAAAACACTTCGTGAATTTCGTTTTAACGATATCTCCGAGATAAATGTAGGCGATATCATTAAGGCTGATGCTTTTGAGGTAGGCGATCATGTAGACGCTGTAGGCACAAGCAAAGGTAAAGGTTATGCAGGTACTGTAAAGCGCTTTAACGGACACACACTACGTGAGTCTCACGGTACAGGTCCGGTTTGGCGTCATGCAGGTTCCATGGGTGCTTGTTCTACACCTTCTCGTG
>CAYJOX010000064.1:0-8901 GCA_964371915.1 uncultured Oscillospiraceae bacterium | reverse complement strand
TCGCCACCACTGGATTTTGAGTCCAGCACGTCTGCCAATTCCATCACACCGGCAAGAGGTATTTTTAATTTTACCACAGCAATAAAATTATTGCAATAGATAAATGATAATTATTTATCTTTTACTAATTAATATATATTTAATAAAAATATAGCGAGAAAAAGCCCGCTAGTAAGAGCCATCTATACTGTAGTAGCATAACTCTGTACATAAGGGGCTTTTTCTCGCTAGTGTCGTACACACCCTCCAACTAGGCTATGTCTAACAAAAACTTAGAATATCGAGTAACCTCCGTCTACGGGTATGTTTATTCCGGTTATATAAGATGATGCATCACTGGATAGAAATAGGATTGCCCCTTGTAGCTCATCATTTCGGCCAAAGCGTTTAATTGGGACTGCCTCTAACAGCATATCATGCCCTATTCTACTCATCGCACCCTCATGTATTCCGGACCAGACATAGCCGGGAGATATAGAGTTGCAACGTATATCGTATTTTGCAAGGTCAGCCCCCATATATCGTGCAAGCTGTGAAACGGCTGCCTTTGTTGTTCCGTAGCTACAAACCGGTGTAGGGCCGCCGGCTATAAAGTTTGCATTATAGCCGGAGAGGGAAGAGGTGAAAATTATAGAACCGCCGTGTTCATGTTCACGCATTATTTGCTGTGCAACCTGGGCGGTTAGATGTGCCCCTGTTAGGTTTATGTCAATCGTCTTTTTCCAGTTTTCATAGCTTACATCGCTATTATCGCCCGGAAGGCAGACACCTGCATTTATATGCGCTATATCTACTGTGTCCAGTTTTTCTATTAGCTCGGGTTTAAGTGCCTCAACCTGTTTCACATCCGATACATCACAGCAGGCATAAGACACCTTAACTTTATAGCGTGCCGTAAGCTCCTCACAAAGCTCCTTCATACGATCTTCTGCCACCGGAATGTCAACTAAACAAACATCCGCACCGGCCTCTGCCCATACAGCAGCTGTATTGCGCCCGATGCCACCAGCCCCGCCGGTAACAAAACCTTTTTTGCCTTTAAGTGAAAATTTGTCTAAAAGATTGTAGCCTTCATCCCTCCACCTATCTTTGGGATAGATATCATAAAACTCACCCATGATTTTCTCCTTTAATATAAATTTCAACTTTTAATTATGCGGCAACCTTTTTCTTAGCCGATGGGAAGATAACTGCGCCTATGATAGAGAATACTCCGCCGATGCAAAGTATAAGTACAGCATTAGTCATGCCGAACGATTGCTGTAGGCTATCAAACATAATAGGGATTAGCATTGTTAATGTGTTACCAAGCAGTGTCCAAAGTGCATTACCTGCTGCAAGAAGTTTTGGGGTCATTCCCTCCGAGATAATTACAGCAGTATTGATAACAGGGACATAACAGAAGAATGATATTCCTATGCCCATCATACAGATATTTAATAATAAACCAGGCTGTACAAACATAGCAGACACACCACAGATTGGTAGCAATAGCATTAAAATTATGATAATAGGTTTGAAGTTTTTAATTTTTCCAAGGAACAGCCCGCAGATAAGGCAGGAAATGATACCGGCAAAGTTTATTAGGCTGGTAGTAGCACCTGCATCTGCCGGTGTCATTCCATGTACCTGTTGCAAAATTGTGGGAAGGTAGATGTTAAACAATATGTATAACCATGTTGCACCGGTAAACGAGATAACTCCGGAGATAATCGGACGGCGTTTAATAGCCTCCTTTAGGCTAGCCCCAACCGGCTCTTTTGCTTTGGAGGGAGCTACAGGTTCGCCTGCCATTGCTGCAGCAGCAAGCTCGGCATTGTATTTTGCAAAAAACTTAGCAGGTTTTCCATCTATGGTGAAGAATACTAGGGTGAGACCGATGCCGATAACGCCCCAAAGCAACATAACATTATTCCAGCCTGATAAGGCCATTGTAATTGGAACTGTAAGTGCGAATGCTAGGGTGGTGGACAACGAACTTGTTGCCTGTACAACCGACATTGCCATGCCACGATGTTTTTGTTGATGGAAGCGCTCTGCAATAATAGTTAGTGCTGCGGGGTAGCTTAAGGCATTACACAGGCCCATAAAGATTCTTGCTATTAAAAGCAGGATGTAACTTGTAGAAAAAAATCCTAAAACGCCCGATATCGCCATACAAAATAATGCGAGTAACATTGTTTTGCTTGTGCCGATTTTATCTATTAAAATACTGCCGAATACCATGCCTACACCCATTACAAGTGTTCCTGTGGTCTGCAGATATCCACCCTGCGCAAGGGATATTCCAAGGTCTTCTACAATAGTTGTCATTAGAGGGGGGACCATAAAGCCCAACTGCCCTCTAAATATTGCCATCACCGTGTGAAATACCATAAATAAAATAGCCAGAGAAAACGCCTTTTTTACATTAACATTGTTTGTGTTGTCATTCATATCTACCCCTCCTGTTAATCACTATATATGATTGATTTTATTATAGAATTTGTTTGATTGCCCTTTTAATACCCTCGGGATCAAACCCTAGATGTGCATACAGCTCATAGCTGTCGCCCAGCGGTGGAAACTCGTTATCGGGAATACCAAGGCGTTTAAATTTAACCTGTAACCCTTCATCTGCTATCACATCTGCTACTGCACTGCCAAGCCCATTTGTAATAAAATGGTCTTCTGCGGTGATAATTATTCCGGTTTCCTTTGCGGCTTTACAGATTGCCTCTTTATCAAGCGGCCTAATAGTATGCATGTCAACTACACGTACACTTATTCCCTCCTTTTCGAGAGCGTTTGCGGCAGATACTGCAAATGCAACGGTGCAGCCGCAACCGATTACAGTTATGTCGCTACCCTCCCTTGCGGTGATAGCCTTGCCTATCTCATAATCATAATCTTCGGTATAAACAAGTGGTTCTGCACCTCTTGCAATTCTTATACACATCGGACCCGGATAATCAACGCTTGCCCTTATTAACTTACAGCATTGGTTAGCATCACTGGGAATAACAAATGTCATGTTGGGCAGTGTGCGCATAATTGCAATGTCCATAATATTGTAGTGTGTAGGGCCGCTGGCTGATGTTAATCCACTATGAGTATTAACAATCCTTACCGGCAGGTTTTGATAACACATATTCGTATGCACCTGATCGAGTGTGCGAAGTGCAAGAAATGGCCCAAAACCCGATATATAAGGAATCTTGCCGCAGAGTGCCATGCCCGATGCAACGCCTACCTGATTCTGCTCTGCAATGCCTACAGTAATTAATCGGTCGGTATACTTTTCACGGAACTCATTTTCCTTGCCCGCATAACCGCCATCGGCCGATACAAATACAATTCTTTCGTCCTCTGCTGCGAGTGCATATAGTTCCTCGACATAAAGCTCACGGGCAGATGCTGCCTGCAACATACCAAGATGCCCGAGTTCCAGCTCGCCTTCAAATGTAATTCTCTTTGACATAATTATTCCTCCCCTTCAAGCTCTTGTGTCATCCTATCGTAAAGCTCGATAACTTCCTCTAGCTTTGCTGGAGGCATAGGACGGATATGACACATTGGTGTACCTTCAATGCCGGGTAGCGTGTGTGCCTTGATAGTGTCTGCAATTATTGCAATGGGCTTGCGGCGTAGCTGGCTGTCCGGTGCCGGTAGCTCATCAAACGTTTTGATAACCTCCTCCATATCGTGACCGTTCATCTTGCGAACCTCCCAACCAAATGCCTCCAGTTTTTTATCTAGTGGCTCGACACCCATAATATTATGGGTCCAGTGAACGGCCTGCACCTTGTTTGCATCAACAATCAATACAAGATTTCCCATGAGATAGTGCCCGGCACTCATGATTGCCTCCCAGTTGGAGCCTTCCTGTAGCTCCCCGTCTCCTACCATGCAGTATACACAGTAATTCTTTTTGTCCATCCTTGCAGCAAGTGCAATTCCGAGAGAGAGGGAAAGGCCCTGCCCGAGTGATCCGGTTGAGGCATCGATTCCCTCAAGATAGAGGTAGTTCGGGTGCATACCAAAACGCCCTCCTACCTTGTTGTACTTGTTCCAAAGTTCATCCTTTTCGTACATGCCTTTATCGACAAATACGTTGTAAAGCACATGCCCGCAATGACCTTTTGATAGGATGAACCTATCCCTATCAGGGTTGCGTGGTTTTTTTGGGTCAAAGTTCATCTTGTCATAGTACAATGCTGTTACAATGTCTGTCATAGACATTCCGCCACCCACGTGGCTGTACCCAATCTTTGAGGTTGTGATACAGATGTCTTTGCGCAGCTGAATGGCTTTTAGTTTGAGCTTTTTTATCCGCTCCTTTTGATTGCTCATATAGGCCTCCTTTATATGTGTTTATTTGTTTGTAAAAATAGCGGGGTTTATTTTTCGGATATAGATTAGTCAGCTTCCTGAACAAGTGCATCACCACGAGATTCAAGGTCGGCAACTATCTTTGCGTGTAGGTTGTTGTCCAGCCTGTAAAACAAGAATATTATGAGAGTGAACAACGATAACATTGCAGGAACAAGATTCATCATAAAGTTTATAACATCAAGGGTGGTTTGCGACTGAGCTTCGTTAGGAACATAACCATAGACAGTAAGTAATGCCAGTAACATCGATGGAGCAATAGCACCGCCCAGCTTCAACATAAATGTAGTGCCGGAATAGGTGACGCCTGCTACGCGTATACCTGATTTCCACTGGCCGTATTCTACTGTGTCCGGAATCATGCTATATATAAGTGCCGCAACGATACCCTGGAATCCCCCTGAAGTAATGAGAAGTGTCATTAATAAGGTAGAGCTTGAGTTTTCCGGAGTTAAGAAATAAATCACAAAGGATAAGGCGGCAAGGCCGGTGTAGCCTACAATAATGGTATTCCTTTTTGTCTTAAACACCTTTAAAAGATGTATGCTAAAGAAAGCAACAATGCCGGAGGCTATACCGTTAAACAAACTGTATGTTACAAACAGTGCTTGGTTTTCCCATACGTAGGAGAAGTAATAAAGTGCAACTGTCATCCGCCCATACATCATGAATCCAAACATAAAGAACCCGAAGATAACTATCAATAGCGGAGGGTTTTGAACTATATTTTTTACAACATTTCCAAAACTCATCTTTTGTTGTTTGGGGGGCTTTACAATCTCTTTTGTGCCTAGGATACTGGTGAAGATAAACGGAATTGTTATGGCGCATACAACGATTGCACCTATAACATAGCCGAGAACAACCCCCCCTTGACTATTTTCAGTTACCTGTGATACAATTGGCAAAAATAATATCGATACAGAGGCGCAGGCAATTGCCGACACACATATTCTATAGCTGGAGAATGAAGCTCTTTCGTTGGGGTAGGGTGTTAGTGCCGCATTTAGACCGCCATAAGGTATGTTCCACATGGTTGCACCGATTACCGCAAGTATATAAAATATTGTAGCATATAATGTCCTTGAGGATTCACTCCATTCGGGATGTGCCCAAAAAAGAAGTATTACAGAAGGTATAAGTATTATAGAGCCGGCTAACATCCAGGGACGAAACTGACCCATTCGGGATCTTGTTTTATCCGATAATACCCCGATAAGCGGATCGTTTACGGCATCGAATATTCTAACTCCTAAAAACAGTGCCGATACAACTGCCGCCGGAACAACTGCTATATCGGTTAAAAAGAAAGATAGATAGGCACTAACTAACATCCAAGGTAGGTTATAAACAATCTCGCCAGAACTAAATGCTAACTTGCGTAGGATAGCTTCTTTCCCATTATAGTAGGTTTCAGCTTTTTTAACTTCTTTTTTTAGAATATCTTCCATTTTTTGCTCCTGTTGTAAACTATAACATTTCGTTGATTAAATTGTAGCATGAAAGACTTTGTGCTACAAATATATAAATTGGCAACATTATCGATAACAAAAAGTTATATTTGACAAATATGTGCAAGATAATGTGTAGAGTTGTATAAAATTACAAGATATTTTCAGGGGGCAAGCTATGAGATTAAGACAGCTGGAATTTTTTATAAAAATTGTCGAATGTGGATCTGTAACTAGGGCGGCAAACGAGCTTTATGTTAGCCAACCAAACCTAACCAAGGCGATAAATGTTCTTGAACAACAATATGATGTTAAGTTGTTTGAGCGAAAGGGGAGAGGGATTGAGTTAACACTAGAGGGGAAAGAGTTTCTCAAACAGGCAAAAAATGTTGTAGCTGCCGCACAGGCACTTGATAATAACTTTAACTGCTCCGACAAGGGGTTGGTGCGCCTTTTTATTGCTACCCAGCAGTTTGACTTCATATATCGTACACTTCATCAAACGTACGTTGAAAACATCGAACATAAAATTCTTTATAACCTTGTGGAAACCGACCGTGATGAGATTATAAAGCTGGTGCTTAAAGCGGATGTGGACATGGGTCTGCTTGTTTTAAGTGAATTTGATAGCCGATCATTTCTCTGGACATCGGAAAAGAACCGGCTAGATATCGAAATTATCGATACTGCACCGGTATATGCATGTGTAGGCCCGATGTCCCCACTATATGGTTTGGAGTGTGTGCCCATAGAACAGGCGGTAAACCTGCCACATATTTTTTTGGATATGGAACCACAGGCTAAAAGTGATGTAAGCCAGGAATCCTACTTCAAGAGCAAGGGGAATTTGAAAAAATTATTCTTTAACTCTACTAGGGCCTGTGAATATTTCCTTCTACATACCGATGGCCTAATGTTTGCATCAAAATGGACACTCGGCTGTTTCGAACATACAGATATTCGCACAATAAAAATAACCTATCCGAAAAATTATCCACCACACCTTAATAAGCTTGCGTATATTAAGCGCTTAGGAGACCCTCTGAGCAAGATCGAAGAACAGTTTATTACTAAGATAAAGGCTGGGCTCAATCGGGGTTAAATTTAATAGAGAAGTTAAGTAAGCTGGGTTGCGCCTATAGCCCTCTAAAAACCTACCGATGGCCGATGCCACAGGCAGGTTTTTAGTTTATGGTAATAGGACTAACATTTTTTTAGTGACAGCTAATATTTTTTTTATGGGTATTGCAAGGTTGTGTTTGTTTTGTTATAATGATATGGTATAGATTTAGTTATAGGAAAAAGGAAAAGAATATGATTGTTTTGGTTATTAACTGTGGTTCGTCATCTTTAAAATATCAACTACTTGATATGGACAAGGAACAGGTGCTTGCTAAAGGTCTATGTGAGCGTATAGGGCAGGATGGCTCGAAGATTAAACATAATGTATCCGATGGAAGAGAGTGCATAATAAATGAACATCTTAACGACCATTCCGATGCCCTTGATCATGTAATAAAGCTTTTAGACGAGGGCGATTATGCTGTAATTAAAGATATATCCGAGATAGCAGCCGTTGGCCACCGTGTTGTGCATGGTGGGTCTGAGTTTACTGCATCTACAATAATAACCGAAGAAACTATTAAAGAAATAGAGTTTGTAAGCGATTTTGCACCGCTACATAACCCAGCAGCTGTAATGGGTATTCGTGGTGCGATAAAAGTTATAGGCGACAAGATTCCTCAGGTAGCAGTTTTTGACACAGCATTTCACCAAACAATGCCGGAAAAGGCTTTTATGTATGGTGTGCCGTTTGATTTCTATAAGCATTATGGCGTGCGCCGTTATGGCTTCCATGGCTCATCTCATCGCTTTGTATCACAGAAAGCCGCACAGATGCTTGGAAAAAACATCGAAGATTTAAAGATGGTAATCTGCCACCTTGGCAACGGCAGCTCGATATGTGCGGTAGACGGTGGCAAGAGTGTAGACACCTCGATGGGATTTTCTCCTCTTCCGGGCCTTTTAATGGGTACACGTAGCGGTGACCTTGATCCTACAATCATCGGCTATATTGCCGAGAAGCAGAACATCTCAGCCTTTGAGGTTATTAGCCTACTTAACAGCCGCTCCGGCATACTTGGCGTAAGTGGCGTTTCGGCAGATAACCGTGATGTAAGTGAGGCTGCACACAAAGGGAACAAAAGAGCACAGCTTGCACTGGATATGCTAGACTACCAGATTATTAAATATATAGGCGCCTACGCGGCGGCTATGAATGGATTAGATTGTTTAGTGTTTACCGGCGGTATCGGTGAGAATGATTCTAGGCATCGTGAAACCGTTACAAGCAACCTAAGTTTCTTGGGTCTTGAAATTGATAAAGAGAAGAACCAGGGGCGCGGAACAAACAATGTTTCTGCCGAGGGCTCTAAGATTGCAACACTGGTTATCGAGACAAACGAGGAGTTAATGATTGCACTTGATACTGTTGAGCTTGCAAAAAAGTAATAACAAAAGAAGGATAAACAAATGGGTTTTACATTAGCACAAAAGATTTTATCTAACCATATTATGGATGATTCCGGCGTAGGTGAGGTAGGAATAAAAATTGATCAAACCTTGACACAGGATGCCACAGGTACAATGGCCTATCTTCAGCTGGAGGCACTTGATGTAGAGCGGGTTCAGACAGAACTATCCGTTGCATATATCGATCATAACACGCTACAGGGTGACTTTAAGAATGCCGATGATCATGAGTATATTCGTACGGTAGCAAGTAAATATGGTGTTGTATACTCTCGCCCCGGCAACGGTATCTGCCATCAACTACACCTTGAGCGTTTTGCAAAACCGGGCAAAACACTTATAGGGAGTGATAGCCACACCCCAACAGCCGGAGGGGTTGGTGCCCTTGCCTTTGGCGCCGGCGGTCTTGATGTTGCCCTTGCAATGGCGGGTAAAGCTTACTATATTCCTACCCCAAAAAGCATTAAGGTTAACCTTACCGGTAAGCTTGGTGTAGGTGTTGCCGCTAAGGATGTAATCCTAAAGCTACTTTCGATACTATCTGTTA
>CAYJOX010000063.1:738-8968 GCA_964371915.1 uncultured Oscillospiraceae bacterium | reverse complement strand
TCCATACTATATCCGCAAACTGCATCTCAATTTCACCAAGTTTGTATTCTATCATATATCTACCTCCTCCTGTTTACTGTCAATAAACTGTGCATTCAGTTTATCATGAGTAAACAAATTTGTCAAGAGGTTGTATTATAGAGCTTTATGCCAATAATAAACCAAAAGATACCTTCTTTATATAGCAAAAAACACCTATCGTCAGGTGTTTTTTATATCGAATTAAGCAATTTATGCTGTATGTGTTGCCCTATGCTTTAGGTACCAGATGCCTACAATAGCTGCAAGTGCAAGAGATATCCACTGGCTTAGAGATGGATATAAAATATCCCGTTGCACATCTGCACGTAAAAACTCTAAAAAAAATCTAAATAGCGCGTACGAAAATATAAGTATTTAAATTTTAACATGACAACAAAAAAGGCTCAACTTTTTTTAATATATTGCGCCAAATTATTATATCAGTTTTGCAATGTCTAATACTGGGGTGGGGGTTTAGTATAAAGCATCTATTTGGCAGTATAGTAAACTTAGTTTTATACAATTAAGGTTTCCAATAATCCTCTATACACTCCCTTAGTATCTGCACATATCTTTTACCGCGGCTATAATCGCCGTATATTGTACCACCCTCACGCTGGGCAACCTCAAACAGGCATCCGCTCGCCGCTGTGCAAACCATCTTAAAGTTTTCTCGTATTGCCCCCTCGTTCATCGGGCCACTCATGGTAACCTGCTCTGCCCTGGGCTTGCTGTAGTACACAATATTGCTACCACGTAAAAACTCACCTATCTGAGCTTCGTTGTTAAAGGGCGATACCGATAGTTTGCGTAGGTTTTTACATCTCGAAAGATACTGCTCGTAGATTGCATCCACCCTCTCACAGCACCCATACGAGAGTAGCCCAAACCTTTTCGCCAACCTATCTTGATAGGGGAAAACAAATTCTCCGAACGACTGGGGTGAGACCGCCGTCGCCTCCTGCGATTCTAAAAAGCCCCAACAATCTGTAGTTTTTATCGCCGTGTCTTTTGGCAGCTCGTTAGTGAAGGAAAAGCTTTCCTGTGCAAGCCCTGCCATGCCATTTGTAGGCAGTAGCAGTTTTTTCTCCTCCAGATAGTTGTAATAATTCTCGTATACACAGGTTGCCATATCCATTACTTTATGTAGTGTATCTGGGGTATCAAGCATGGATATGTAATAGTTTTCCATCCCCATTAGGTGTACAAGCGGGTTGGTAATGGCACCCGGCAGGCTTTTCATCACCATCTTTACCGGCATAATATCTCCGAAAATATCTTCGGCATATGCCATGTGTGCCTTTGTGCCCTCAATATCAACGGAAAAACCCCCACCTTTTAGCCGCTCAAGGCTCTCGTCTAGCTCCTCTATAAGGCTTTCGATATGATATCCGTTTGAGTGCTCGTGTGAGCCTTGATGGGTAAGGCATGGTTGTAGCCCAAACGGATTTATGCTACTTATCATCTCGACAGAAAAATAATCAGCAACCGGCGTATCATCATCAAAAAGCTCTCTGCCAACAAGGCTATTTAAAAACACTTCCTCAATTTTGCGTGCCTTTGCCCCCTCACACTCTAGGCGGTTATAAACTACCTCCTGCGGAAAGTTAGAAAAAAGCAACCTAACGGTTGGTGTTTCCCTTTTCATCTGCGCCTGTGCCTGCCACTTTTTTAATATGTTTTCATTGTTTTGGCAGTTTGCAAACTCAAGCTGTTTATATGCAAGTGAGCGGAGCCTCGCTTTATCCTTTGCAGCTATCTTCTTCACCTTAACCTCTTTCATCTTTAACTCAATCTGGCTAGTTATTATATAACCCACTAAAGGTTTTTTTCAAAAAGCCGATTGATAGTTCAAGCCACTCGCTAACCCTGTCATCATAGGTTGGGTATACAAGGCCGTTTACCCTATCCATATCTTTAACCATATTATAGAATGCCTCGGCATACTGCTCTACATTCATATTTTTGGCATCAAGAAGTTGCTGTGGCACCGGATAGGTTTTACTGTTTACAAGATATATCGTATCCTGTAGTAGCTGCGCATAGGTATAGGCCGAGTCGCCTATCTCGTTATCCTTCCAGGCTTGGTTTGCCGCACTTAAACCATGTTGTCCGGTAGGATAGATGTGCAGCTCCACCGGCACATTATTTTTTTTGCAACCCTGCATAAACAGTATACTGTTCTCTACCGGAACGATGTTATCGCTCACCGTATGCCATAAAAATGATGGCGGCGAGCCGGCTGTAATATTTTTTTCGTTTGCCAAAAAGTCGATCTGCTCTGCTGTGAGGTTATTGCCATAAAGTGCCGACATCGATCCCTGATGAGTGTATTCACCGGATGTAACTACAGGATAGCTAAGCACAACTGCATCGGGTCGGTTAGAGATACCTTCATCACACCCCGCCTTTACTCCGGCGTGCGCATGATGCACCGCAAGGTTTGCAGTAAGGTGCCCACCGGCCGAAAACCCTACCATCGCAACCCTGTTTTTATCTACCTTGTGTTCTTCACTACGCT
The DNA here is from genome assembly GCA_964371915.1 of uncultured Oscillospiraceae bacterium. Taxonomy (GTDB): domain Bacteria; phylum Bacillota; class Clostridia; order Oscillospirales; family Ruminococcaceae; genus CAYJBH01. The sequence continues at coordinate 6,426 of CAYJOX010000063.1, read as the reverse complement.
TTCTAACCTCGCATACCGCGCGGGAGGCATCTTTTAGCGGCTGCATACCGATAGGCTCAAATGCACCAAATGGGTTTGTTGTATATGTTAGAATATAGGCCTGAAAACCGGCTTTTAAATATGCCATTGCAATAATATACGCTTCGCCTGCGGCCACATACTCATACCCTCCACCGGGGGCAATAATAACTGCCGGGCGAATATTATCATCCTCATGTAGATAGGCGTTAATTGACGGTATAAAATCGCCACGCCCTGTGGAGTAGCCGGACGGATCGTATAGATAGATAGTTTCTCTTTTCATTTTTCACCTCGATTTATAATTATAAAATGCTTGATAATCTTAGCAGATAGATAGGGAATAATACTTTTTTATATTTAATTAATTAGTTCGTCTAAATTTGTGACATATTTTATTCTAATTGTTGCGCTGGTTCCGTTTACTTCATCGGAGGTAATGTCTAGGCCGTATTCATCGCCATAAAGCTGTTTTATCCTATCCCTTATATTACGAAGGCCAATTTTATGTATAAAATCACCGTCGGTAGGTGCCGAGAAAAGATTTTCCGCCACACTGTGTGGCATGCCCACTCCGTCATCCTTAACCGATACGGTAAGCATCTTATTATCCACATCTACCTCTGCCGATATTGTTATTTTGCCTTTACCCTCCATCGGGCATACACCGTGGAATATGGCATTCTCTACAAGTGTTAGGGCAAATATGTTTGGTATATATGCACCACCGGCATTTTCTTCCACCTCAAACTCTACGCTAAACTTATCGGGATAACGGTACTGTTGCAGTACAATGTAGTTTTCGATATTTTGTTTTTCCCGCTCAAAGGTAATAAACGAATCATTTCTTGATACCGAAAGGGTGTTATGTAGAAGTGCAATGAAGGATTTTGTAAACTTTGCTATATTGGGTTGGTTAGAGATAGTTGACATAAAGATAATACTATCCAGCGTATTATAGATAAAGTGGGGGTTTATCTGCAACATAAGGCGCTCTATCTCCATATCCTTAATATGTTTTTCGTGCTCTATACGTTGCTGAACATATTTTTCCAGGTTAAGTTGCATTACATTAAATGCGTTTGCAAGGTCATGAAATTCATCCCTTGTATCTACCGAAACCTTGGTATTAAAATCACCTCGGCCGATAGCGTTTGCACAATCGGTTAAGGCAACCATGGGAGCTAAAAGCTTGTTTGTTACGGCGAGTAAAACCCATACTAAAGCTATCAAAATTATGGCTAACATCACAAGCGAGAATAAAATAGGCTGAGATATGGTTCCTATCATCTGTTTTAAAGATAGGTTAGAAACCACCTGCCACCCATACTGTGTAGGGTTTGAGACAACGGTAATCTCCCACCTGTCGTCCTCGGATATTGTTGGTTTGGGCTGTTGGCCATCTGCGTTCACAACACCAACAATCAACTCACCATCGCTAGAATATATCGCGGTATAATTTGTGTAGATAGATTCGCTTGGTAGAAGCTGTTTAATATCATCTACCGAAACATTAACAACAACAGACCCTAACTGTTGCTTACTATTGTTTATACTATAAACCGGTATTGCAAGGCTAAAAACCTCCTCAAACACTCTGCCACGTGTATTATAGGTAGTATAAGGGCTCGATAGGTATATGGGCATATTGGCATTTTTAAAATCCGAAAACCACGGCTCATCTTTTATATCGTAGGAACTGTATTGTATAGAATTACTATATGTAACCTCATCGGTAACTAAAAAGATGCTTACGATGGAATCATCAAAATTAAGATAAGAACTAAGTTGATATTCGAGCGAAAATTGATTTTTAATAAAATCTTGTGGGGTAAGATATTCCTCCGCTAATATATCCTGCAGGTTGCTACTTGATGCAGCATTTACAGCCGCTGAATAGGCGCGATCAAGCACCGTATCCACACTTGCGGCGGCAAGGTTTACATCGTTTGTATGCATTAGCATATTTTCCTGTATCAGCCTATTAAGCAGGCTACTACCAAGTAATAACAGCAGCAACATAAATGCAATTGATGTTGCGATACAGATAGTTGCAACAAGCCTATTACGTATCTTCATTACACCCTCCCAAAACAGATTAAGTTATTAAACTGGATAGATATTGCGGCTTTGTAAATATTGTTTTGGAGGAAGCCCTGTATGCTTTTTAAAAACCTGAATAAAGTAGCTGCTACTGGAAAACCCGACCGCAGAGTAGAGTGTTTGTATCTTACAGTTATTATTTTTCATCAGCTCAATAGCGGCTTTAATGCGGTAGCTAGTGATGTATGTTGAGGGTGATTCTGATAACTCTTTACTGAATATATGGCGTATCTTTCTTTCGCTTATCATGCAAAGCTCCTCGAGAGAGCGAGCCGAAAACTCCGGATCGCTATAGTTTTCGTGTATGCAGCGTATACACCTTTTTAGCTCCTGTGAGTACTGCACACCAAAGGTATCGGTAAATGATAGTATCTTATCCTCAAGAAATTTTGCTACATTCTCGGTGCTAGCAAACGATGTATCGTGATAAGAGGGAAAATCTTCAACTTCATACTCCACTAAAAACTCAGAGATAAGCCTATCAATGCTTTGCACTGTAGATAGATATTCTCGTATTAATTTACTGCCCTGTGCTTGGTTTAGTAGGTTTTTAACCTCCTGCTGTACCAGCGAGAATTCTTTTTGAACAAGAAGGTTTTGTAGCTGGTTAAGGTCGGCTTCTGTATAGCTTAGGTTATCGTTTTGTTGTAGTAGCCAGATAGGCACAGCAACAGAGCTTTTAACAAAAAAAAGCCTATCCTTCATCTCTCTCATCCGGTTATAGATTGTTGGTAGATCTATAGTGGTATTACAGTAGTTTGAAAAGATACATGATACACCAATATTTTCACCTTTAGCAAGCTTAATAATGCAATCAGAGTGTTGGCGAAGGGTAGAATGTGCCTCCTGTGCACTAAAGGAATCTAGGATATTAACTGCGCAAAACCACTCGTTATGCCTAGCCTTAGTGCCAACATTACCCTGTGTCATCAGATACTCGTTAAGAGCCTCATCAAAACCGGTAGTGTTTGCGGGTGTATTGTCGGATAATTCTCCTGCCACAATCACCCTATCAACTACAACCAATATGCATCCGACCCCTTTTAAAAACATACCATCTATATTATTATCCGAATTTTTAGCAGGGCTGTTAATAAACCTGCCAAACTCCTCGCACTTCTCAAGGTATGAAAGTTTTTGCTCTCTGTTTTGAATTTCGATTATTTTTTTAATCTCTTCCTCTAAAATTTCACCGGATAACTCATGTTTAATAAGGTAGTTAAACACACCAAGCTGCAACCCTTTCTGAGCATACTCAAAATCTTTATGTGCTGTAAGAAGAATAATCTTAATATGGCTAAAGCGGCTAAGAATTCGCTTTGCTAACTCTATCCCGTTCATGCCGGGCATGGTAATATCTAGAAAAACTATATCCGGCACAAGACGCTCTATGTCATTTATTGCACCCATCGGGCGTGTGCTATATCCTACAACCTTAGCATAGCGCGAGGCGGCACTACTACTAAAAACACTTTTAAAGTAATCAATCGACATTATCTCATCATCTACCAAAAAGATTTTTAGCATCTTGTACCGCCTTTTAAATTACTTATAATACATCCTAGCCTTTTACAGCACCTGCGGTTAGGCCTTTAATAAAGTTTCTTGCTCCTAATACAAATATAAATATAATTGGAATTGTTGTCAATACCAGACCTGCTAACTGTGCACCATAATCGGTACGGTAAAGGCTGGAAAGTGAACGGATATATAACGGAAGGGTGTACATCTCGGAGTCGTTAATAAGAATCAGTGGGTAGAAATAGCTGTTCCACGACCATAGGAAGACAAGTAGCCCAAGAGTTACAAGGGAGGGGATGATACAGGGGACAACTATTCTAAAAAATGTCTTCATCTCGTTAGAGCCATCTATCCTTGCACTCTCCACCAGCTCTAGAGGGAGTGCGCTTTTAATGGATTGTATCATCCAATATACACCAAAGCCATTAGCAAGCCACACTAAGATAAGCGGCCACATAGTTCCTACAAGACCAAAAGTTCTCATCTGTGTTGTATATCCAATAATACCAATCTGTGTAGGCACCATCATCGTAAGCATTATTATAGTGGTTAGCGTCTTTTTGTGTGGAATTGGGTAGACAATTATAGCATAACCGGCCATTGCACTTATTAGCATACAACCGGCTGTTGATAGAACCGATACAACAACGCTGTTTGCATAGGATTGTACAAAGTTAGAGGCAAACACGGTTTGTAAATTTTCCATGAAGTAGCCACCCGGTAAGAATGGTAATCCTAAAAACATCTCCTCTGTAACATAGGTGGACATCATAACCATCATATAAAACGGAAATACCGATATTAAGCTTAGCAACACCAATATTGCTATAGACAATACCTTTCCGGATATTGATTTTTTCATCTATTGCTCCTATCTTCAAATAATACGGATTTAATAAAATGGTTGCTAAACATAATCCTAATCATCATCCTTCGACATTATCCTCATGCCAAAAACCGATACCACTAGGATAATAGCAAACAAAACAGTTGCAACTGCAGAGCCATAACCAAGGCGTGAGGAGCTTTGGAAGGATATATCAAAGAAGTTCCATACTATTGTTAGGGCACTTCTTTCCGGCCCGCCGACAGTCGCGCCATATGCCGCAAGTGAAAATAGGGTATTGGGTTCATCAAAAAGTTGTAAACCGGCAATAAGGGCCGTTACAGTAATAAAGGTAGTTGTGTTTTTTAGCTGTGGGAGAGTTATCCTGAAAAAGGTTACAACCTTGTTTGCCCCGTCCACCTTTGCCGCCTCATATATTTCGATGGGGATTGCGGTTATACCGGCAAGATATAAAACCATATAGTAGCCTGTATATTTCCATACAACCATAAATGCTACAACTAAAGGTGCAAGAGCCGGATCACCCAGCCAGTTAAGCCCCTCTATGCCAAACAGCTCAAGCAACCTGTTAACAATTCCGCTTGTCCAATCGAAAAGAAAGGAGAATATTAATCCGATAGCAACCGCTGTAGTTATATAGGGCAGGAAGGTAAGGGTTTGAAATGTTAGCCTCCCCTTTTTAAGCTCGCTTAAAAACACTGCAACCATCATGCCCAGTATTATTGCAACAGGAAAGGAGATAAACATGATATAAAAGGTGTTAACTACCGATTTTATAAAGTTTGTATCACTTAAGATTGCAATGTAGTTATCAAGGCCGATGAAAACCCGCTCCTGACCGATAGACCAATCGAAGGTACTCATCGCAAAGGTGTATAATACCGGAAAAAGGTTAAAGGCAATGTAACATACAAAAAAGGGGCACAGAAACACGGCGGCCCATTTATAGTAGTAAGCATCGGTGTTTTTGATACTATTTTTATTTTTAGCAAAAGCACTTTTTGTGTTTGTCATGATGGTTCTCCAAGATTACATCTAATTCAGCATTATAGGGAGGGCGGCCGGTGCCTGCCCTCCCTATAAACTTAAGCTTTATGCCTATCGCTTTTATACGATTTCTACACCCGGTAGCGCAGATTTTAGCTCTGCAACTGCCATTTCAAGCGCCTGCTCGGCTGTCATCTCACGGTCTGTCATTA
>CAYJOX010000063.1:0-728 GCA_964371915.1 uncultured Oscillospiraceae bacterium | reverse complement strand
GCTGTATCATATGCTGTGATAGGTGCTATAGAAAGGTTAGGTACAATTTCATCATAGAACAGTTTGCCGATATCCTGCCCGGGGAAATAGTCGTCCTCTATAGATGTAAAGGTTGGATCCTCATAGTATCTTGTTGTAGGGGCGAAGAAATCCACTACCTCTTTAATCGTAGCAACACCGTTATCTGTGTTTACCAGCCAGTTAATGTATGCATATGCTTCTTCCTTATGCTCACTGCCGTTGTATACGCCAAGCACCGTGCCGCCATGGCTATAGCCACCACCGGGAGGCATCATTAATCCCCAGTTTCCGGTACCATCTGCATCGTTAGCCTTAACTAGGTAGCTCACACCCCAGTTTGCCGATGGGTATAGTAGGTGGTTCTCACCTGCGTATGCAGCGTTATTCTGCGGTGTCCAGTTTACAAAGTTATCTATTGCATTAGCATCACGCAGTGCAACGATATTCTCATAGATAGAGGTCATCTTTTCGGTGTACTGAACTACTCCGGCATCATCGACAAGCGCCTTAGTATCGGCATAGAAAAGCCAATCCATAACCATGCCGGAGGAGGTGAATAGGAAATCGGTTCCGCCGGATTCTTCGTTTATACGTGCACCTTCGGCAACTAGGCTATCAAAATCGCTAAAGATAGCTTCCATGTCTTCACGCTCTACCGAATCAAAATACTTTTCTGCTACACTGCGCTTATAGGCAAATGCTGCAGG
>CAYJOX010000062.1:0-8978 GCA_964371915.1 uncultured Oscillospiraceae bacterium | reverse complement strand
AAGCTCATCGTCCATCTCAACTACTGTCATCCCTTTATCCTCTGCCGCCTGTATAGAGGAATCACGAGGAACAATTCCGATTATATCTGCGCCTATACGCTGTGCAAACTCCGTAACTATTTCAATCTCGTTTGGTATATTTCGGCAGTTCAAGACGATTCCTTTAAGCCTTGCGTACCCTCTGCTTTTAAAGTTGTCCAGCGCAGCCTTTATATTTGCAGCCGCATATAGCGCCATCTTCTCACCGGAGGTAACAATAACAACCTCATCGGCATATCCCTCTCTTAACGGAACGGCAAATCCTCCGCATACTACATCACCAAGCACATCAAAAAAGACATAATCAGGATCAAAAACCTTAAATGCATTAAGCGCATCCATCGTATCAAAGGTTTTAATTATCCCCCTGCCAGCACATCCGCTTCCCGGTGTAGGGCCGCCTGCCTCGACACACACTATATCGTTAAATCCCTTGCATGTAATATCATCTAGGTTTTGACATACCCCACCGCTTTCCCTTAAAACATCCATTACCGGAACCAACTCTTTGCCTGAGCGTATGTTTAAGGTCGAATCGGCCTTTGGGTCGCACCCTATCTGCATTACCTTGTGCCCATGGCAAGATATTGCGGCGGCGATAGATGAGGTTAGAGTAGATTTACCTATTCCGCCCTTGCCATAAAATGCAATTTTTCTCAATGTTATTCTCCTTTAGATTATGAAGAATGCAAACCGAGCCTGCTAACCTTGCAACGAACTCGGCTTGCGATCTTCCAACAGTGTAATTTAGTTTTGCGTATCGTTTAAGATTTCATCGAGCATTTCTTCGGTAAGCTCGAAATCGTAGACAGTTTGATAAAACTCGCTTACCTCTTCACGCATATCCATATCTGCAAAAAGCTCCGGATATTGTGTTTTTGCAAACCATTTTATCGCTAAGGGGTTTTCAACACTGGGTGGATCCCAACGATAACCTCCGATAGGTATCTTATAAACATTCCCCTCCTGAACGGCCCTTACAAGCGACCAATCTTGCCCATCTATTGTATTGTTAAAGAGATCAGAAGGCTGTAAATCTGTAAAGTTTCCTATGTAGATAACGTCAGGATCCCAGGCATATATCTGCTCCATATCAACAGAAGCGCGTTCCTCTGCTGTAAGCTCACTGCCCACATTGTAGGGCTTACTACGATCCCAGTAGGTTGCATAGCTTACGGTAGGTGCCTCGTTTGATAATGCCATTATCGAGGGGTAATCTGCCTCTGCAACATCTGCTAAAATTTCATCAACCTCCTCGTATGCTGCATCCATATGGGCTATAACTTCCTCGCTGCGTTCCTCTAGATTGTACATCTGCCCAAGCATACGAACCCATGTTTTTACACCCTCTATCGGGTCTTCGCCAAGCTCTACACCAATAAACTTAATTCCGGCAGCTTCCATCTTTTCAATCTCTTTATCCTGAGATATCCACTGTATCACAACATCAGGCTCTAACTTCATTAGTTCTTCTACATTAACTACAAAGTTTGCAGCTATCCAATCGGTATTGGCTTCGGCCATTGTAGGGTACATATACCTAAGGGCGCTGTCATGATATGCCTCCATCGGGGAAGGGTTACACCCTACCATATAATCGTTATCCCCTAATACTGAATAGAATACAGAAGGGAAGGGCATTACAGCGATAGCAACACGCTCAGGCGGTGCGTCAAATGTTATTGTTTCCCCCCTTTGGTCTACAATAGTTATCACCCCTTCGTCTGCCATGCTTTCGTCAGCTGCGCTTGAATCCTCTGTCGTGGGTTCACTCTGTTCTGTTTCAACAGCAGGTGCGGTTTCTGCCTCTGCCGGGCTACCGCAAGCTACCAGAACCATTAATAGTGCAAACACCATGAACAATGATATAGCTCTTTTGAATTTCATCTTTATTCTCCTATGTACATCTTCGACAGTTAGCGCAGGCTAACTATGTTGTAAAAAAATTAGTCTTGACTAACTGTGTTTAGAATACAGTTATTATTCGATTTAGTCAATAGTTTTTGTGTAATTTTGTATATGTTCACATGTTTTATAGTGTCGATACCCTCTGTTACGACATTATTGTTATCCTTTTTCAGTTTTACAAGAGAAATCTAATAGAGCTGAAGATTGTTTAAAATTTACATAGATGATAATAATACAGCTGTTATAGCGGGGGGTAAACTATAGAAAGATGGGAGGCTAGCCGTTAGCTAACCTCCCATCTTTTAAGGGCGATGATTTACATTTATTATGTGCTACTAAACTGGTATTAGTTATCTAAAAGTTTATCGTTATCGCTCCAGCTATAAAGCTTACGTAGCGATTCGCCAACTGTCTCAAGCTGATGCTCGGCACAGCGCCTTCTCATTGCCTTAAAGTGGGGGGCGTTAACAGCATTCTCGCTTAGCCAATCCTTTGCAAATGTTCCATCTTGAATATCGGTTAAAACCTTTTTCATTGCTTTTTTTGTTTCGTCGGTAATAATCTTTGGGCCGGTGATATAGTCGCCGTACTCTGCTGTATTAGATACCGAGTATCTCATGCCGGCAAAACCTGATTGGTAGATAAGGTCAACAATTAACTTCATCTCATGGATACACTCGAAGTATGCACTCTCCGGCTCATATCCTGCCTCAACAAGTGTTTCGAAGCCTGCCTGCATTAAGGCTGTTACACCGCCACAAAGCACTGCCTGCTCACCGAACAGGTCGGTCTCTGTCTCCTCGCGGAAAGTTGTCTGTAGTACGCCTGCACGTGCACCGCCAATAGCAAGTGCGTAGGCAAGTGCCATATCAAATGCCTTGCCTGTCTCGTCCTGATGTACTGCGATAAGGGAGGGAACACCCTTGCCTGCCTGATACTCACTACGTACTGTATGCCCCGGGCCTTTAGGTGCGATCATCGAAACGTCTACACCCTTAGGTGCTACAATCTGCCCGAAATGGATTGCAAAACCATGGGCAAACATTAGCATGTTTCCTTCATCAAGGTTTGGTAGGATACTTTCATTATATAGCTGCCCCTGTAGCTCATCGTTGATAAGAATCATTATAATGTCGGCTTTTTTTGTAGCCTCGGCAGCGGTATATACCTTAAACCCCTGTGCCTCAGCCTTTGCCCAGGATTTACTACCCTCATAAAGACCGATAATTACATTACAGCCAGACTCCTTTGCGTTAAGCGCATGGGCATGCCCCTGGCTGCCATAACCTATTACAGCTATAGTCTTGTCCTTCAAAAGTGATAGATTACAGTCTTCCTGATAGAAAATCTTTGCCATTATATTTCTCTCCTTAAATATATAAATTTTAGGTTATTATAGCACATGTTATCGATAAAAACAAGTGTTTGTTATCGCATTTATTATGATGTTTATAAGATAAAATAAATAATATCTTGACAACAGTGTACCGTCATGTTAGCATTATACTGCACAGAGTAGAGAAAGGTGCGTAAAGTGTCTCTTGAACGGGGAGTTGTCAAGGGGACGAAAGGCTATGCCTGCGGTATTTTTCTCGCATCCCGCTGTAACATAAAGGTTTACAGGGCAGGTGTGTGTTACGCTTGCCCATCTTCTTTTTGTTCAGCCAACAAGAAAGTAGGTTGTTATGAACATTAAAACAAAATTCGAAACGTCATTAAAAGAGTTGTCGTCGGTACGCTCGTTATCGCTTGCGGGAATGTTGCTTGCGCTTGCTGTAGTAATTGGGTACTTCGCTAACTTCACACTAGCGGTTTTTCCACTTGTTAAAATTGGCTTTGGGTTTTTACCTCAATCTATAGCAGCCGCTATACTTGGGCCTGTTGCTTCTGCCGCTGTAGGGGGGCTTGCCGATATTATTTCCTTTTTTATAAATGGGCAGAATGGCCCCTATTTTCCCGGCTGGACCTTTAATGCGATTGTAACAGGCTTTATCTATGGAGCCTTTATGTACAAAAGCGAATCGTTACTTAAAAATATTATTGCCGCTAAGATAATTATATTACTGGTTGTAGAGATAGTGATGGGGACGGCTTGGTTAAACATACAGTTTGGTTGGCCCTTTGCCGAGACACTTGCAACAAGAGCGATTACAAATACCCTTTCGGCTCCTATCGAAATTGCACTTATATTTATTGTAACTACGGCCATTAAAAAGATAGTTCCTAATATAGGGCGGCATAGCAGGATATGAACTACGATAGGGCATTAGAGTATATACATTCCTTTTCTATGTTTGGTTCTGTACTTGGGCTTGAACGGTTGTCTGCTCTGCTTGGCAGAATGGGTGATCCGCAAAAAAACTTGCGTTTTGTGCATGTAGCAGGAACAAACGGTAAGGGATCTACCTCTACAATGATTTCAAATATATTAATAAAATCAGGTTACAAGACAGGCTTGTTCATAAGCCCGTACGTTCTCTGTTTTAGGGAGCGTATGCAGATCGACGGCGAGATGATTAGTGAGCAGCAGCTGTGTGAATGCACCGAGTTTGTTAAAAGTTTTGTAGAGGTTTCAAGCGGAGATGAACCAACTATAACTCAGTTTGAGCTTGAGACGGCTATAGCCTTTGAATGGTATAAAAGGCAGCGGTGCGATATAGTCTGCCTGGAGGTTGGCTTAGGTGGTAGATTTGATGCCACCAACGTTATAGATTGTCCACTTGTACAGGTTATAACGGCAATAGATTTTGACCATACAGCGGTGTTGGGTGACAGTTTGTCAAAAATTGCCTTTGAAAAGGCCGGCATAATAAAGGGTGGCACCGTCGTTATCTACCCCCTACAGCCACAGGAGGCACTGAATGTGCTTGTTTCACGTTGCAAGGATACAGATAGTGTACCTGTCATACCGGATTTAACCTCGCTTAATATAACCGATAATAGCTGGCAGGTATTAAAGTTTGATTATTGTGATATAAATTTCAAGAAAAAGCTACCGGGCCTTTTTCAGGTATACAATGCTATAACAGCATACCAAACAGCGATAGAGCTTAAAAAGCATGGGCTTGACATTACGGATGCCGCTATATTAAAAGGAATAGAGTCAACATTTTTTCCGGCAAGAACAGAGGTGATATCACGAAAACCGCTTGTGATTTTGGATGGTGCTCACAATCTGGCGGGAGCAACGGCGCTTGCCGAAACTATAAAAAGCCTCGATTGCAAGAACATAACTATTATAATCGGCCTGCTCGCCGATAAAGAGTATGAGAAGGTAGTTGCCTTGTTAATGCCACTTGCTGTACAGACAATCACCCTAACGCCGAATAATCCGCGTGCGTTAGAAGGGCATCAACTGGCCAAGATTGCAAAAAAATACTGTGGTAGTTGCATCTCGTTTGATGAATATGACATAGCGATAGACACTGCATTGGCGAATTCAACAGAGAATGATGCGGTTATAGTGTGCGGGTCGCTCTACCTTGCCTCGGATTTAAGGCAGCTACTTATAGATAAGACAAGATAAAAAATGTTGGTGCCGTTTAAGTTTCGTCACCAACATTTTTATTATTACAGAGATTTTATGAATTCCTCAATCCGATCAAGTGCTGTTGTAAGATGTTTTAATGAGTAGGAATAGCTTATCCTAACAAACCCTTCGCCACTATCTCCGAACGCGTTGCCCGGAACAACCGCAACCTTTGTCTGTTGCAGTAGGCGGTTGCAGAAATCCTCGCATGAAAGTCCGGTAGACTTTATACATGGGAATACATAGAACGCCCCTTTGGGCTCATAACAGCTTAGCCCCATGGCGTTTAGCCGGTTAACCACTAGGCGGCGGCGCTCGTTATACTCTTCACGCATTGCCGCAACCTCTTTATCACAATCATTTAAGGCGACAATTCCGGCATACTGAGCGGTGGTTGGTGCACACATAATTGCGTATTGATGGATTTTATTCATTACTGCGGCAATCTCCGCCGGTGCGGCGGCAAAACCCAGCCGCCAACCTGTCATGGCAAAGGCCTTAGAAAAGCCGTTAACAACTATTGTGCGCTCCCACATATCGGGCAACTCTGCTATTGAAACATGCCGTTTTCCGGTATAAGTTAGCTCGGAGTAGATCTCGTCGCTCATAACAATAATGTCTGTACCTTTTAAAACATCGGCTATCTTCTCTAAATCTTCCCGTTCCATTACAGCGCCGGTGGGGTTGGAGGGGAAGGAGAGTATTACCATCCTTGTCTTATCGGTTATCGCTGCATTTAATGTCTCGGGAGTAAGTTTAAAATCGTCCTCCACCTTTGTTACCAGGGGTACAGCTACAGCTCCTGCAAGCTCTACAACGGCAGTGTAGCTTACAAAACATGGCTCACATACCAATATTTCATCGCCGATATTCGCAATGGCCCTAACCGCTATATCTATAGCTTCGCTTCCCCCAACAGTTATTACAACCTCGCTGTTAGGGTTGTAGTTAATGTTATATTTTCTTGCTAAAAAATCCGTTACCGATTGCCTAAGTTCGAACATTCCTTGGTTAGAGGTGTACCAGGTGTGACCCTTTTCAAGAGAGTCCACCCCAGCCTGACGTATGCTCCATGGTGTTTTAAAATCCGGTTCACCAACACCAAGTGATATACAATCCTTCATTGTAGCAGCAACATCGAAAAACTTACGTATACCGGATGGTTTTATTGAAGTTGCCCTTTTAGAAATTACCTTTGTATAGTCCATCACAGAATCATCCCTCGTTCATCCCTTTCCTGTTCTGCATATATTACGCCATCTTTTTTATAGGTGTTAAGTATAAAATGTGTGGCGGTAGACAGAACGGAATCTATAGGAGATAGCCGTTTAGCAACAAAACTCGCAATCTCATGAAAGCTTTTTCCGGATATAGTAAGCAGAAGATCGTATCCTCCGCTGATAAGCTGAACGCCCTCTACCTCGCTTAGGTTTGCAATCTGACGGGCAACATGGTCAAAACCTACGTCTCTTTTAGGTGCAACCTTTAATTCTATTAATGCCTGTACGCGCCCATCATCTATGCGATCATGGTTAATCATTGCGCGGTAGCCTTTAATTATGCCGTCCGCTTCGTACGTATCAATTTTTTTTGCAACCTCCTGCGGGCTACAGTCAAGCATTACGGCTAGCTCCTCTAAGCTAATACGTCCGTTTTCCTCTAATAAGGCAAGTAATCTGTCCATACGAAACCCCTGTAAAATTATAGTAGATAAATTATAACCGCTAGATTATTATTTGTCAAATTTATGTGATAAAATACAAAATATCAATAATATTTTTATACATTTTGTTACTATTATATGTTTATCTGTTGTGTTATAATTACTACATTATTAGTTTTATATGGGGGTGATACAATTGAAATATGCTATTGAGAAAATACGCAACATTGCGTTAATGGGCCATGCCGGTTGTGGTAAAACTACCCTTACCGAGGCATTGCTCTTTTCTACAAAAACTATAGATCGTATGGGTAGGGTTGAGGACGGCAACACCGTCAGCGACTTTGAGCCGGAAGAACAAAAACGTGGAGTATCATTTTCGACATCAATGTCCTCGGTAGAGTTTGACGATGTTCGTGTGAATATTGTCGACTCTCCGGGACTTTTTGATTTTGAGCTTGGCATGCATGAGGCTGCACGTGCCTGCGAATCGGCCGTTATAGTTGTATCGGCAAGAGATGGGTTGCAGGTAGGTGCACAAAAGGCATATAATCTTTCAAAGAAAAACGGCATGAGTAGCATGTTCTTTGTATCCAAGGTTGATGTTGATAATGCAGATTTTTATAAAACACTTGAGGAGATAAAGTTCCTTTGTGGTGCCTCTGCGTTTCCGCTTGTTGTGCCGGTTACCGAAAATGGAAATACAACCTACATTAATGTTATACAGGATAAGGCTTATACATATAAGGATGGCAAGCCTACAGAGGTTGATATGCCGGATACAGGCCACCGTCTTGATGGGCTTAAAACTGCCATCTGTGAGGCCGTTGCCGAGACAGACGAGGAGCTTTTTGAAAAGTATTTCTCGGGCGAGGAGTTTACAGATGATGAGATAATTACAGGCCTTAAAACAGGCGTTAAAACTGGTGCTATAACACCTGTGCTTTGTGGTTCATCTACAAAGCTTGAGGCGCTCGATATGCTTTTAGCCGATATAAGGTTTATGTTGCCCTCTCCATCAAAATCACCGGCCATTGTGCAGGATGAAAAGGGTGAGGAAAAGTCCATAGATTGTGATCAAGAAGGGGAGCTTCTTGTATCGGTGTTTAAGACGGTTGCCGATCCGTTTGTAGGCAAGCTTAGCTATGTTAAGGTTATACACGGAACACTTACGGCGGATAAGCATGTGGTAAACAGCCGTACAGGGGAGAACGAAAAACTTGGAAAACTTCTATTTCTACGTGGCAAAAAGCAGATAGATACAACCGAGATTGCAGCGGGAGATATGGGTGCTATTACAAAGCTTGCACACACTAAAACCGGTGATACACTTTGCGAGGCAGGGCATGTTTACACCCTTCCAAAAATACAATTCCCAACACCAACCTACTCCATGGCTTTACATCTAAAGAATAAGGGGGATGAGAGCAAGATAGGTACAGCATTAACAAGGCTACTTGAGGAGGATTGTACCCTAAGCTTTAAGAACGAGCATGAGACGTTTCAACAGCTACTATCCGGCCTTGGGGAGCAGCATCTTGAAAACACACTTGCAAAGTTAAAGAGTAAGTTTGGCATCGAAGCAAACCTTGTGTCGCCTAGGGTTGCCTACCGAGAATCGATACGCAAAAAGGTTAAGGCCGAGGGAAAACATAAGAAACAGACAGGCGGACATGGTCAGTTTGGGCATGTGTGGATTGAGTTTGAGCCACATAGTGGCGAAGAATTAATCTTTGAAGAAAAGGTTTTCGGTGGCAGTGTGCCTAAAAACTATTTTCCGGCAGTTGAAAAGGGTTTGCAATCGGCAATTACACACGGTGTGCTTGCAGGGTATCCGGT
>CAYJOX010000061.1:5764-9114 GCA_964371915.1 uncultured Oscillospiraceae bacterium | reverse complement strand
CTTTATAGAAAAATGTTACTAACGAGCTCCCCTTTATATTATATAAAACAAAATGGACAACCTGCTATCAAGCTTAGGTTGTCCATTTTTTATACTATATTTTAATTACTGTTTTTATAGAGCTATCCTTGTTATTAATAAAAGTTTCCATGCCGGATTGTATATCATCAAACGGTACAATGTCGGTAACAATGCTTTTGATATTTATCTTACCTTTAGATACCGCATCAATTATAATCGGGTAAATATTTCTATATCGAAAAACAGTCTTTATCGTCATCTCGTTATCGATGATATGATTAACATCCATCTCTGCAGTACCAAGAGAAGTGTATCCAACAAGAGTTATGGTTCCACCTCTTTTCGTCATCTTTGCAGCTTGGAACATAGTTTTTGGATTACCGGCAGTCTCGAAACAATAATCGGCACCCCCACCAGTCAACTCCCTCAACGTCTCAACCGGATTACAATCCGAAGCGTTGATTATCTTTGTAGCTCCCAGTTCCAACGCCTTTTCTAGGCGATTTTGCATAACATCAACCACGATGATATTCTCTATCCCGAATGCTTTAAGCGAAAGCAGGGTAACAAGGCCTATACATCCACAACCAAGAATTACTGCCGAAGATCCGAATACAATTCCAGACTGCTTAACCGCATGAAATCCTACCGCAAGCGGTTCCATCAACGCCCCTTCTAATGTACTGACGTTTTCCGGCAACTTAAAGCATAACGATGCCGGATGTGCTATGTATTCTACAAAACAACCCTCAGTAACGGGTAGTGATGCATAAAAATATACATCTTCGCACAGATTATATCTTCCCGAACTACAAAACTCGCATGTACGGCAAGGTATTCCGGGTTCAACCGCCACCCTATCCCCAACCTTTAAGCGTGTTACCTTGCTACCGACAGCAGCAACAACGCCTCCAGGTTCATGCCCTAGTGTCATTGGATATATAACCTGGCTCTCTCCTACAAAGCCGTTTTCAAAAAGATGTGCATCCGATCCGCATACGCCTACATATTCAAGCCGAACAAGAACATCGTCCTCCTTGATTACCGGCATAGGAGCAGTATCAATATCCAACCTCCCTACACTATTCATTACACTGATCTTCATTTCTGTTGCTAACGACATGATTTCCCCTCCTGCAATTAATTGATCCTAAAATTTATAAAGACATTCGTTTGTAACTAAATTGTAATCAATTTGTTAATACAAAAAACAATTTCACTCACAAAATGTCTTTAAATGGCTTCTACAGTATAACACGGCAACCATTTAAAGTCAACAAAACAATGTCAATATGAACAAAAATTATTACAATTTATGAAAACTTAAGCTCAATTGTATTATTTTGCTTGACATCTTGATGTTTTAGTGTTATTATGTCAACATCGATAAAAGATTTATACGATAAACGAAAATATCGTGTAATCGAAAATGAGAAAGGGTGGTTATTTATGAAAAAAAGGTCTTGGATTAAATTACTAGTATGTTTCTTGCTATCAGTATCTCTGCTGTTTTCGCTTGTTGCTTGTTCAGCAGAGCCTACTACAACGGAGAGCACAGATACACCTGCCGACACAACAGAGGAACCTTCAAGTGAACCGGCTCAGGACGGCATTGAATTAAATGTAGCAAGCGTTAACAACGGCTCGATGATTATAATGGAAGAGCTTTCAGCTAATTTCACCGAAGAAACCGGAATTAAGGTTAATTTCACAATTTTATCGGAAAATGAGATTCGTTCTAAAATAACACAGGATGTTGGCCTTGGCGGCGGTGAGTTTGACCTAGTAACACTTGGCACCAGCGATATGGGTACATACCTTGATAACGGCTGGACATTAGCACTTGATCCTATGTTTGAGGCACTTTCACAGGAAGAGCAAGATGCATACGATCTAAACGACATTTTCGAATCTGTAAGAATTTCTTGCTCCTCTCAAGAGTTAGGGTTGGCAGCATTACCTTTCTATTCTGAATCAACAATGATATGCTACAACACCGAAATTTTTGAAGCAAATGGCCTAACAATGCCAGAAAACCCAACATGGGAAGAAATTTACGAGCTTGCAGCAGCAGCCGACGATAAGGCAAACGGCGTTTCGGGTATTGCTATTCGTGGTCTTGCAGGATACGGCGAAAACATGTACATATTTGGTTCAATAATGAATGCATACGGCGGCCAGTACTATGACATGGATTGGAATGCTACATATGACACACCAGAAGTTCGTGAAGCATGGGAATTCTATAACAAACTACTAACCGTAGCAGAAGATAGCCCAACTACAAGTGGTTATACAGAGTGCTTAAACCTATTTGCACAGGGACGTGCAGCTATCTATTATGACGCAACTGTTTCTGCCGGAACATTTGCAGCTGACGATTCTCCGGTTCAGGGTAAGGTTGGCTATGCACCTGCACCTACAGCTACAAAAGAAAACAACGGAACAATCGGTGGTTGGGGAATCGCAGTTACTGCCGGTTCGGCTAATCCAGATGCAGCATTTGAGTTTTTAAGATGGGCAACAGACAAAGATTATGTAACGCTTGTTCAGGAAACTGAAGGCTACGCAGCAACACCATCGGGAACCAGGGTTTCTACCTACGAGAACGATGCTTATCTAGAGGCTGCAGATTTTGCTGCAACAACAAGGATTGCAATTGAAACATCAGATGCAATAAATCCTGCACTTAACCCAACACCTTATACCGGCAACTCGCTACCTAACCTACCGGAATACTCTTCTTGGGGTGAGGCAATCGGTTCTGAGCTTGCAGCATATGTAAGCGGACAGACCGACCTTGATACAGCTCTTGCAAATTGCCAAAGCTACATTGATGAGGCAGCAGAAGAGGGCGGTTATAGGTCTTAAGCACCATACCATAAATATCAAAGTTTAACAATCAAGTTAAAATCTATAGGGCGTGCAAGTGTTTAACATAAATCGTTATCACTTGCACGTCAATTAGAAATGTAGCCGGAGGCACCCCTATTATGAAAAACAACTCAAGAATAAAAGATAGAAGCACCAGAGTACTAATACCTGCGGTCGTCTTCGTAGCTCTTATCACTCAGGTTCCTTTTATAGTCACAATTGTTTTTTCTTTTTTAAAGTGGAATGTCAAGCGCCCTGATCTTGGCATAAGCTTTAACGGAGTTTCAAACTATATTAATATCTTTACATCAAATAATTTTTATACAGTTATTGTTAATACCGCAACCATAATAGTTGTATGTCTTGTTTTTTGTACTGTACTTGCTATTTTATTAGGCTTACTGTTTAATAGGAAGTTTTTCTGCGGATACTTTTTTAGAACGCTGCTTGTAATG
>CAYJOX010000061.1:1195-5754 GCA_964371915.1 uncultured Oscillospiraceae bacterium | reverse complement strand
ATGGAGGCAGTAATTGGAATAGTATGGAGAACATTAATCCTAAACCCCAGCACCGGTCTTAACTTTTATATCTCGCAATTTTTTGGAGTTGCGCCTACTGATTTTTTGGGACAATATTCGTTACAAACCGTTATGGCACTAATAATCTGGCAATGGACACCATTTTTCTTCCTTATTATTATAGCCGGTTTACAAAATATTCCGGAAGATATTGTGGATAGCTCTAAAATTGATGGGGCAAACACCTTTCAACGATTAATATTTATTGATATACCTGTTATAAAGGATCACATCATTACTGCAATGATGCTTGGCCTTATAAACATTTTAAAGGTTTTCGGGTTAGTGTACGTCACCACACAGGGTGGCCCTGGCGTAAGCAGTGCAAACCTACCCTACCTTACATATCGAACTATTTTCTATGATTGGTCGGTTGGCGAAGCGGCCGCTACCGCTGTTATTACTGTAGCAATCACACTATTCGTCACCCAGATGTTCTACAAAAGACTAAAGAAGGGGGATTTGACATGACAAAGAAAAATGTGCAAAATTTTCTACTATCCTGCCTTGCCATTGTAGTATCGTTGGGCTGGTTCTTCCCTATTGCATATATGATAATCTCTAGCTTTAAAACAGAGGTAGACGTCATAGTTCCTTCACTTTTTTTCACACCAACGCTAGAAAACTATCTGGAAGTAATGGACGAGACATTCTTCCTTCACCTTAAAAACTCCATACTGGCTACTCTTGGCACAGTTATAGTAACAACACTTCTTGCAGTTCCGGCATCTTATGCATTAGTATTCACGCCGCTAAAAAATCGTGATGGCGTATACTTTTGGTTTATATCCACCACTTTTTTGCCTGCAATTGCTGTAATTGTTCCGGTATATCTAATTTTTCAAAACATCGGACTTGTAGACGAGATTGGCGGGTTAATTGTTCTGTACTGTGGTGCGGGAATTCCATTAATGGTTTGGATTGTAACAAACTTTTTTAAAGAGATTCCGATAACCATCGTAGAAGCTGCAGAACTGGATGGAAGCAGTAGATTACAATCATTTATCTTTGTAATGTTGCCACTTGTGCGAAACGGTATCATTTCAGCCGCATTGCTGGTTTTTGTTATAACATGGAATGAGTTTTTCTTTGCCGTAACAATCACCTACAGCGAAGCTGCAACACTACCTGTTTACATGAGCAAATACATGACACAGCAGGGCTATTATTGGGCGAAGATGAGTGCTACAGGCACACTTATATCAATCATACCTATGGTTTTAGGTTTCTTTACACAAAAGGCGTTAGTCAAGGGGCTTACATCAGGCTCTGTAAAAGGATAAGAATATAAAAGGTGGTAAACAATGAGTGTAATGGATTTATTTAGTTTAACAGACAAGGTCGCAGTAATCACAGGAGGCGCAAGAGGCATTGGGCGCTCCACAGCGATAGCATTGGCCGAGGCAGGTGCAGATATTGCTGTAGTCGATATTTTGGAATGCACCGAAACAATAGCGGCGGTGGAAGCGATTGGAAGAAAGTGTGTAGGTTACAAGGCTGATGTAACACAGGAAGCAGAGGTAGACAAGGTAGTAAATGAGATTAAAAAGGAGTTTGGCGCAATACATATACTGCACAACAATGCAGGAATTGCCCACTGTGTAAAATGCGAGGACATGACATTTGAAGAATGGCGTAAAGTTCTTGCAATAGACCTTGATTCTGTGTTTTTATTTTCAAGGGCTGTAGGACGTATAATGATAGCCGATGGCATTGCGGGCTCGATAATAAACACCGCTTCTATGTCCGGAAGCATCGTAAACTATCCACAGGAACAGGTGGCATATAACGCTGCAAAGGCCGGCGTAATACATCTTTCAAAATCGTTAGCCTGTGAGTGGGCTAAGCATGGAATTCGTGTAAACGCAATAAGCCCGGGCTATGTCTGCACCGATATGACCCCCGCAACCACTAATAAAGCTTGGATGGACACCTGGCTTTCCATGTGCCCAACAAAGCGCCTTGGAACACCAAACGAAATGGCAGGAGCCGTATTATACCTTGCAAGTGCTGCGGCATCATACACAACCGGAGCAAACCTTACCATAGACGGCGGATATTCATGCTACTAGAGGTATAAACATGAAAAACAAGTTGGTTATCGGGGTAGATTATGGTAGTGATTCGGTACGTGTTGTAATAGTAGACAGCATAAACGGTGAAAAAATTGCTTCTGGTGTATGCAACTATCCCCGCTGGGCTCAATTGAAATATTGTGATCCTACCATGACACAGTACCGTCAACATGCTCTAGATTATATTGAAGCGTTAAAAATAGCAATGAAATCTGCACTTTCACAGCTAGAGGAAGGTGCAGGAATGAATGTAATAGGCTTAGCGGTAGATACAACCGGCTCTACCCCCTGCCCTGTCGACAGGAATGGAACACCACTATGCCTATTAAAAAAGTTTGAAGATAACCCAAATGCTATGTTCCATCTTTGGAAAGATCATACGGCAGTTGAGGAGGCAAAGGAGATAAACGAACTTTTTTCCAACTCCGATATCGATTACACAAAGTTTCAGGGCATCTACTCCTCTGAGTGGTATTGGGCAAAAATCCTTCACACGGTTAAAGCAGATGAAGATATTCGCAATGCCGCCTACAGTTGGGTAGAGCATAGCGATTGGCTCGCAGGGCTTTTAGTTGGCAACACCGATCCTAAAACAATGCATAGAGGAGCTTGCCCTGCGGGACACAAAGCATTGTGGCACAGTGAGTTTAACGGACTTCCACCGGTAGAGTTGTTAAACAGGCTAGATCCGCATCTTGGCGATGTGGCTAAACGATATGCTAACCAAACAACAAACGCGGGAACAAGGTTAGGCAACATCTCTAAGGAATGGGCGCAAGAGTTAGGTTTAAATCCACAGCTATATGTCGGCATGGGCAGTTTTGATGCACATGCAGGTGGCGTAGGTGCAGGTATAGAAAAAAACACTATGATTGAGGTAGTTGGCACCTCCACTGTTGCAATGCTTATAGACTTGCCCGAAACGTTAAAAGGCAAGGATCTAAAAGAAGTTTGTGGCCAAGCGGAAAACTCTATAGTGCCCGGTTATGTAGGCATAGAGATGAGCCAGCCGGCATTCGGCGATGTTTATGCCTGGTTTAAAGAGCTATTGGAGTGGCCAATAAGGCAGTTTTTACCATCCGAAATTTTAAGCGATGAAAAAAGAAAAGAGTTGCTGGATCATATCAAAAAAAATATGATAAGGGAGCTAGAGCTTGGAGCTAAGGACTATCTAAAGGATGAACTTGTGGCACTCGATTGGTTTAACGGTAGACGATACCCTGTGTTAAACGAAAATGTCAGGGCCGCTATAGCCGGTCTTTCTTTAGGTACAAAGCCGGAACAATTGTTTTGTGCTTTAGCTAAAGGCACCGTTTTTGGTTGTAAACGCATATATAATTCCTTAATTGATAATGGCATGCAGATTGATAGGATTATCGCTGTAGGTGGAATAGCAAAAAAATCAGAATTTGTAATGCAGCTGATGACCGATTGTCTGAATGTTCCTATAATGGTTTGCGAAGAGGAACAGGTATGTGCAAAGGGTGCGTCGATTTTTGCAACCGTTGCTGCCGGTAGCTACGAAAGCATAGAGCTGGCACAAAAGGCATTTTGTCAACCATATAAGGCTAACTATTTTCCAAATCCGGAAAACGTCGATATGTTTAATCAACAGTATGATAGATATCTGCGTTTAGGTGATTTTGTAGAATTTAAGTTAGGATAAAAAGCAAATATGAATAGAAGAAAGAGGGTAATATGTCAACAGCTTATACCGACCTTTATGCGACGGCGAACAAAATTCGCTATGACGCCCTGGACATGGTTAAAACCGCCAAGTCCGGACACCTTGGTGGATCATTTTCAATTATTGAAATTTTAACCACACTTTATTTTAAACAGATGAACATTGACCCAAGCAACGACAAAATGCCCGATAGGGATAGATTCGTTATGTCTAAAGGT
Source organism: uncultured Oscillospiraceae bacterium (assembly GCA_964371915.1). Lineage (GTDB taxonomy): Bacteria > Bacillota > Clostridia > Oscillospirales > Ruminococcaceae > CAYJBH01. Next base: position 1,714 of record CAYJOX010000061.1, on the reverse strand, counting down.
CACTGTACGCCAGCCCTATATACAACTCTCGCAGCAAGAGGCTTTTTCCCGAAGGAACGGTTAGCAACATTCCGCAAAATCGATAGTGAGCTTTCCGGCCATGCCGAAATGAACAAAATCTCTGGTGTGGATATGTCCACCGGGTCATTAGGGCAAGGATTGTCAGCGGCCGTAGGTATGGCGCTTGTAGGGAAAAATGAAAAAAAGAGCTATAATGTTTACAGCGTTACCGGAGATGGGGAGATACAGGAAGGCCAAATCTGGGAGGCAGTAATGTCGGCCGGACATTATAAGTTAGATAACCTTATTCTTTTTGTAGACAGCAACGGATTACAGATTGACGGAACCGTTGAGGATGTAATGGATGTAGGCAATATTGCCGATAAATTCAAGGCGTTTAAATGGAACGTAATCGAGATTGACGGGCATGATATCGAGAGCATTGATAAGGCAATAGAATGTGCTAAAGCTTTCACGGGTAAGCCTACCTGCATCGTTGCAAAAACGATAAAAGGCAAA
>CAYJOX010000061.1:0-1185 GCA_964371915.1 uncultured Oscillospiraceae bacterium | reverse complement strand
CCTTCATGGAGGGTGATGTAAAGTGGCATGGCGGACATCCAAGCAAAGAACAGTTTAGTACAGCATTCGAAGAGCTGCTAGCGGCAGTTAACAAAGGAGGCAAATAATGGGAACGACAGCAACAAGAGAAGCATACGGCGACGCTCTGTGTGAGCTGGGTGCAGATGAAAATCTATATGTTTTTGATGCGGATCTTTCGATATGCACAATGACATGCGATTTTAAGGATAAATATCCGGAACGCTTTTTTAATATTGGTATAGCAGAGGCAAACATGGTTGGAATCGGTGCGGGTGCTGCAGCAACAGGAAAAACAGCAGTCGTTAACTCCTTTGCAATGTTTATGGCCGGCAGATGCTATGATCAGATACGTAACTCGGTATGCTACCCTAACCTTAATGTAAAATGCGTGGGCACACATGCAGGCCTTTCGGTAGGCGAGGATGGCCCTACACATCAGTGTATAGAGGATCTAGGGCTGATGAGGGTTATACCAAACATGACAGTAATCTGCCCCTGCGATGCAAACGAAACAAAGGCTGCCGTTAAAGCAATGTTAAAACACAATGGCCCTTGTTATCTACGCCTTGGGCGCTCCGCTGTTGAGGATGTAACTGCCGATATACCGGGTTACAACTTCGAGCTGGGCAAAGGGTGCCTATTAAAGGATGGTACTGATGCAACTATAATTGCAACCGGCCTTATGGTGCAGGAAGCCCTAGTGGCGGCGAAAGCTTTAAAAGAAGATGGGCTAAATGTTGCCGTTGTCGATATACACACCATAAAACCATTGGATGAGGATCTAATAATAGCTATGGCTAAAAAGACAGGTGCTATCGTAACAGCCGAGGAACATAATGTACTGTGCGGGCTAGGATCGGCAGTATCGGAATTGTTAGGCGAAAATTTCCCTGTTCCGGTTCTAAAGGTCGGTGTAATGGATACGTTCGGGCACTCCGGAGCACCTCGTGAGTTAATGGAAAAATACGGAATTACCGACAAAGAAATTGTAGAAAAGGTAAAGTTGGCAGTTTCGAAAAAAGCCTAGTTAATAAATTTTTTCAGGTTAGATCACAATGTAATAAATAACTTCAGTTGCCTTTTTGGGGCGTGAAAACAAGACGGATTTTTGAAAAATCCGTCTTGTTTTATGCCCTATCTTACATCAAGGCTAAAAGGCAATTT
>CAYJOX010000060.1:230-9119 GCA_964371915.1 uncultured Oscillospiraceae bacterium | reverse complement strand
TTTGCCACGGATGAAAATGCCGAAATATTCTACGTTCCTACCTTGAACATTCCCAGGGGATACGAACTTTCAAACGAAATAACCCAGCCCGCCTTAAAAGTGCAGGTAGGCGAAGCACTTTTGCACGTCCCCATGTTAATTTCCGAAAATCCCACACTTGATGTTTCAACAGGCTCTATTTACCTGCAGGTTGATGGGAGCAGTAACCTACAATATTCTCGTGATGGTAGTACATGGACGACCTACACAGGCAAAGTGACCATTATAGGCACAACTAACCAATACTTTGTGCATGTACAAAGTGGTGTGCATGCCATCACCTTAAACAATGTAACTATTAGCAATGGAACCCGGGATAATAATCCCTTTAAAATTTTTCCCAATGCCACAGCAAATATCACGTTGGCAACCGGCAGCACAAATCACTTATACCAAAGTGCACAAGATTTACCGGGCTTATGGGTGCCTAAAGACGCCACCCTAACCATCACATCTGCCGACACCACCGGTACGCTTGAGGTTGAAGGCAACGGTTATTCCGCCGGAATAGGTTCTAAAGGCGATGCGGCTGATGGTGAGGATGCCGGCACCATCATCATCAATGGCGGCACGGTGATAGTCACTAGTGGTAGTTTTGGCGGTGCGGGCATCGGCAGTGGGGAACAAGGTAGGGTTGGCACTATAACCATCAATGGTGGCATAGTAACAGCCAGCTCTACTGGTAGCAGTGGTGCCGCCATCGGCAGCGGTAACTCAGGTATCAGCGGCACCATAACCATCAATGGCGGCATAGTAACGGCAACGGGTGGGAATTTCAATGGAGTTTCAGGGGGTCGAGGTGCGGGTGTCGGCGGCGGTAGCAATAGCGGCGGCGGCACTATAACCATCAATGGCGGCATAGTAACGGCAACGGGTGGAGATTACGGTGGCGCAGGCATCGGCGGCGGCAGGGGTGCCTCCGGTGGCACCATCCGGATTACAGGCGGCACGGTAACGGCCACAGGCGGTGGCGGTGGCATGGGTATCGGCCGTGGCCATGATACTACGTATACAGGCTATTTCTACACAAAAAGTGCAGGCGACGCTCCCGGCAATCCATTCATTGTGGCAACCGGCAGTGGCGGTAGTTCTGCAATTGGATACCAGGACGATAAGGCTAATTGGAGCGGTGTTATTTTTGAGGAGAATAGTGGTATTGTGTACGGCACACCCACGATTTCTACCAACGCCGAGGTTCCAAACGGCAAAAGCCTCACCATAGACAGCGGCAAAACCCTTGCTATTGGGACAGGCACTACCCTAACAAACAGTGGCACCATTATAACAACGGCACATTTACAAATAACGGCACGCCTACAAACGACGGTGTGCTTAACGGCAGCCAAAATTTAAGCGGTGAAGGCACCTTTCAAACAAACTGGCCTAATATTACGGGTGTAAGCGATAGCTACAGCTACACAGGCAGTACTATATCTATCACGCCGAGTTTGCAAGCCCCCACTATCCTGGGCAAGCTGTTCACCGTGATAGATATAGAAAGCTGGACTTATGTAATTGAAAGACAGAGCAATGGCACATGGGGCATAAGTGAAGTGCAAAGTGGCGGCAACTACCGTGTGCGCTACTCAAAAGCCGGTGCAACAGACCTTATCAAAACTTTTACGGTGGGTACTAATTACGAATTGTCATTTAACCAAAACGGTGGCATCGGCACAGCGGAAGCTATGACCGTTTTTCAGGGGGGTGAAATCGGCACCCTGCCCGCCCTTATCAGAGAGGGGTATACTTTTGACAGCTGGACAATAGACGACACGCCCATTACAAGCACCACAGTCTGGAATTACACAGATAACAAAACGGCGGTGGCAAAGTGGACATTAAACCGTTATACCGTGAGTTTTGAGACAAATGGCGGCAGTGTGGTGAATGCTCAAACGGTGGACTATAACACTGCTATTACAAAGCCGAGCGACCCCACAAAAACCGGCTACACCTTTGGCGGTTGGTACACCGATGAAGCCTTGCAAACAAGCTATGTTTTCACCTCTTCGGTGACAGACAGTTTCACACTGTATGCCAAGTGGACGGCAAACGACTATACGCTTTCTTTTGATAAAAACAGCGGCACCGGCACGGCAACCGCTGTGGCCGTAACCTATGATGCACAAATCGGCACCCTGCCCACCCTTACCAGAGAGGGGTATACTTTTGACGGCTGGACAATCGACGGCAGTAAAATCACAAACACTACCGTGTGGAATTACACAGAGAACAAAACGGCGGTGGCAAGCTGGACGATAATAGCATTGCCCGCCCCCACCATGACAAACGGTGCAGGCCAAACCATAACACGGGGACAGGGTGCCAAATTTACCTCGAGCGGCGATTTTGGCGGCTATGTGGACACGCTTGTAACCTTAAACAATGGAACCAAGCAAACGGTACACACCGCTGGAAATGACAACGCAAACGCAAGAGCAGTAAATGGCAGTATTATAGTAACCCTAAGCGGCACATACACCGCTACCCTGCCTGTTGGAACGCACAGCATTTCAATAAACAGCGCAGGCGGAAGTGCCACCACAACATTTACAGTGGTAGCGCCTGCGCCCACACCGACGCCAAGCAACCCTGCAATTTCACCACTAACAGGTGTAGACGGTCATACAAACCCACAAACAGGCGATAACTCAAACACACCGCTATTTATAACATTAATACTTGTTTCGGCGTTAGGCTTAACCGCACTGTTTTTTACAAGAAAAAAATATTTAGCTATAAGAAAAAAATAAAGCACCGCCGAACAATAGTATAATATGTAAAATAACTTATTATGTAAGTTATACCGAAAAGCCGTACCTATCGCACAAGATAGCGTACGGCTTTTTAATTGTATGAAACCCCTTGAAAACACTGTGTTTTCAAGGGGTGGTAAGAAAAATTATTTATAACTTCATTAAAATGCTACCTGCCACATCCCTTGCGGTATCCTCTCCCTTTATATATTTTATTATCTCATACGCAAACTCGGCACTGCACCCCATGGCGGCTGCTGTTATAACGTTACCATCAATGCATACTCGTTCATCACTGTAGTTATAAACCTTATCGCTCAAAGCCGGAAACACAGCCGTTTTCTCCTTAATTTCAATATCGGCAAGCAGGGTAGGGGCGGCACAGATTGCGGCGGTTAGGTTGCCTTTTCGATAGTTTTCTAAAACAAGATTGCATAGCCCACTGTGCGCCTTAAGTGAGCTAGTGCCGGGGCCGCCTGGTAGTATAACACCCTGAATATCCTTAAAATCACAATCATCAAACAGGCGTTCGGCCGTAACGATAACATTACTTGAACTATTAACATCAGCTTTGCCGGTTATCGATACCGTACAGATATCAATCTTTGCACGGCGCAACATATCGATAGGGGTCATCGCCTCTACAAGCTCAAAGTTATTGGTTAAAAAGATATATATCATTTTCTACCTCTTTAATGTTTACGATGTACATCGGTAAAATGGCGCTCTATAATAATAACCACAGTGCTGTTTTCGATGTTTTGGGTGATCATCTGTGTTAGATCTCTGGTTATGCGTGCAGCCGTCTGCTCGATGTTTGGTGGTAGGGTGAGATCGAACATTATCTTGCTGTTACCGGGGGTGAACACAACCCTAAAATCATGCATCGAAAGCTTGGGTGATAGCTCACGTATTAGCCGCTCTACGATAATTTTTAGCTCGGTTACACGCTCGTCATTCACAACAGGGTCTAGGTGTAGCACAAGGTTTATATCCCACCTCTCGTGCACATCGTGTTCTATCCTATCGATAATTTCATGGCTCTGCATTAGGTCGCTATCTGCCGATATTTCAACATGTGCCGATGCAAAAACCTGCCCCTCACCATAGTTGTGTATAATTAGATCGTGTATGCCGAGGATACCCTCGGTGCCCAGTATTAGCTCGGTAATTCCATCACAGAGTGCCTTATCCGGTGGTGCACCAAGTAGCGGGGCGGAGGTTTCCTTTATCAAAATGATACCGGAGTAGATTATAAAAAGTGCAATCAAAAGGCCGGCATAGCCATCAAGTGAAAAACCGGCAAGGCTTGAAAGCGGTATACTTATCAGCACTACAATGCCGGCTAAGATATCGTTACGGCTATCAATCGCAGTGGCCGTTAAGGTTGCGGAGTTTATCCGCCTGCCAACACTGCGAAACATAAACACCTGCCATATCTTAACCGCTATAGAGAATACCATAATAATTATTGCAACGGTATCAAGATTGGTGGTGGAGGGCATTAATATTTTATTAAAAGATTCTGAAACAAGCTGTATGCCTAAAAATAAAACTACAAAGGATACGGTAAGCCCTGCAATGTATTCCATCCTTGCATGCCCGTAGGGATGTTCCTCGTCTGCCGGCTTTTGTGACATATGAAAACCGACCAGCGTAACTACCGAGCTAGCCGCATCGGTAAGGTTGTTAATACCATCCGCAAGGATAGCGATACTACCACCTATAAGGCCGACAGTAAGCTTTAACAGCGATATTATTACATTGCTAATAATGCCAAGAAGCCCTGCGGCGCGGCCGTAATTCTCCCTCTCGGTTCCTTTTTTAAAGAATAGTTTTACTAATAGATCCGGCATACTCTCCTTATGTCGTTTAATCTGCAGCTGTAATATCTTATGCAATAACCATTCAAAATATTATTTAAAATACATATAAAGTTGGCAACTTATCATCCCGTTATATAGCTTGCGGCGGCGGTCTGCCTTTGCGCCGAATAGTTTTTCAAACTCGGTATCGGGTGAAATAATGTATGATGATGCTCCGCTATTAAGCAACGACCTACCAAGCGCACGTATAATATCCTGTGCCTCGGCTTCATCCCCTATTCTTTCGCCGTAGGGTGGGTTGGCAAGCACAATGCTACCATTTGTAGCCTTAAAATCAAAAAGATCCGCACCCTCAAACCTACAGTGATTAGCAACACCTGCAAGTTTTGCATTCTGCCTTGCTACAGAAAGTGCCTGCTCATCTATATCATACCCTATGGCAAAAAACTCGGCATCGGTTATGCGCTGAGCCTCGGCCTTATCACGTTGTTCCTGCCAAACTATTGGCGAAACAAGCCCGTTACGTTCGGCTGCAAAGCTGCGGTTTAAGCCCGGCGCTATGCGTAGTGCCTTCTGCGCAGATTCTATTAAAAGTGTACCGCTACCACAGCATGGATCAAAAACCATGCTGTTCGGAAACACTCTCGATTGATCGGCTATTGCGGCGGCAAGTGTCTCCCTAATCGGGGCAACCATCGAGTTGCGGCGGTAACCACGTTTGTGTAGCCCCTCGCCGCTTGTATCTAAAAACAACTCGACCTTGTTTTTACGTATAGAAAATCTAAGCGAGAACTGGCGCCCTCGCTCCGGTAAAAATTCTGTTTTATGCCCCTTTTGTAGCCGCTTAACAACCGCTTTCTTTACTATACTTTGGCAGGCCGGCACGCTTGAAAGGGTGCTGGAAAGGCTTGCACCTTTAACCGGAAAGCGCCCATCCTTTGGTATAAAATCCTCAAAAGGGACGGCAAAGACGCCGTCGAAAAGTTCATCGAACGTCTCTGCCGTGAATGTTTTTAACAGTATTAAAACCCTTTCTCCACAACGGAGATTAAGGTTGGCAGAGGCTATAACCGATTCATCGCCGGTATAGTATACCCTACCGTCATTTACAACTACCTCCTCGCCGCCTGATTTTTTCACCTCGAACGAGAGGGTTTTTTCTGCTCCGAAAAAGCAGGGGGAAACTAGTTTATATAAAGCCATTAGTCAAGTTCCGGTATTAATACTCCGTAGCCGCCATCCTTGCGCCGATAGCACAACTCTACCTTGCCGGTATCGGCGTTTGTAAACATATAAAACGCATGTCCGAGTAGGTTCATCTCTAAAATAGCCTCATCCACCGTGCAGGGTTTTACCGGGAATCTTTTCTCCCTTACAATATCAAAATCGTCCTGCTCGTCCTCATGGCTGTAATCCTCGAACGCCTGTGCATGTAGTTTTTTCTCAAGGTGTTTTTTATTGCGTATTATCTGTGTTGTAATCACATCAAACACTGCATCAAGTGCGTTTTCCATCTTGGTGGCCGACCGCTCGGCACGAACTACAAAACTTCCGTCACGTATGGTTGCCTCCACCGTCTGAGCGGATTTATCTACCGTTACGGTGATATGAGCCATAGCCTTATCAGAAAAAAACTTCTCGAGCTTTGCTGCTCTTTTCTCACCCTTTTCGCAGAACGCATCCTTTAGGTCAACTCTTCTTCCTGTAAAATCAATCTTCATACTAAACACCTTTCTTTGGACCTTGCAATAATACAATAAAAACCAACTTCCCACAAGGCTTTTAAGGCTGTGGTACAGTGGCTATTATATTGTAATATAATCATAACACAAAGTAGCAAAATTGCAATAGAATATAACCATTTTTGTAAAAAATTAATAAAGTTTTCACAAAATCTTCTCACTGTCGTCTTGACAGGCGAAAACTTCACTTTGGCTAAGCTCGCTTGCTTCCTATTTCCCATTCCTTTGCTTATAAAGAAGTGGCGTTACGCCGACCTCCTTCTTGAAGGTAGTGCTGAAATAGGATGTCTCTATAAAACCGGTTTTATTTGCCACATCACTTACGCTATACGAAGGGTCACAAAGCAGCTCCTTTGCCTTTTCCATTCGCAGTTCCATAAGGTATCTTGTAAATGTTTTACCTATCTGCGAGTGAAAAACATTGCTAAGGTAGCTTTTGTTAACATAAAACTTCTCCGAAACACTCTGCAAGGTTATGCCATAACCAAGGTTATCTGCAAGAAAATTGGTAACCTCTGCCACCAAGGGGGAGAGCTGTGGCTGTGAATGGCAATCTATGAAATTTTGTATCTGCGAAAACAGGTTGCTTAACAGAAAGGCTAATGTAAGGTTTGATGTTGCATCATCTATCTGTTTTATCCAGCTAAACTTTGTGTGTAGAATGTTATCGGCTTTATACTCACGCAGCTGCAAATTTCTGAAAAGTTGGTTGCATATATCGATTGTAAGCTTTTTTATTGCATACGGCTCATAATATCCACCTTTACAAAACAGTAGGTTTGCAAGCATAATCTCGATATTTTGCAGTGCAAATAACTCTATATAATTATCCATATGCTTTGATACAGCTACCGTTAAAAAGGTATCATCATCTACCGACATCCCCCATACAGTAGTTGTGTTGTGGTAGAAAGAACACTCTAACCGAAGCTGCATTTTTTTTATCAGATCCACAAGCAAAAGAGAATCGGCATTTAAAGTTCCGTGCACAGCATAGAGTATGTTTCCGGATTCCTGAATTAGATCGGTAAGGGTTTGTAAAACAGGTTTTACCTTTGCAGGATGCACATCTAAAAGCAGCACATCTCGGTTAATAAAAAATGCATTGTTATATTCGGCTGATAGTTTGGAGTGCACGGCAGCCAGAATATTTTGTGTAACCTCTGACGCATTATTGTCTGAATCTAAACATTTTGCAAGAATAATCCCGTTTATCTCTTCACATAATACCCCGTTATTATTTAATATCTGCAAAGTGTCGTGTGTGAGTGCTATGTTACCACCTACAATATCACAGATAAATGTCTGTTGCATGTTATGGCTAAATTTTTGTGTAGCAGAATTATTTTTGCTGTAGGCAATCTTGTATAGCACCTGTAGTAGCCTATCCTGTGTTAGTTGATGCTTTAAAAGGTAGTCGACAGCACCGGCCGTAAGGGCATCTCTTACATAGTTAAAATCATCATATGCGCTAAGCATTACAAATTTACAGTCGTAGCCATATTCGTAAGCAAGGCGTACAACCGTAACTCCATCGGCACGTGGCATCTCTATATCACATATTACAATATCGGGAGATAGCTCACCCAAAAGCGTAATGGCAGCCTTGCAGCTGTCCGCCTGCCCCACTATATCAAAGCCATGGCTATTCCAATCTACTAAGCGCAAAAGATTATCTCTTACAAGTTTTTCATCATCCACTATAAGTATTTTTAACATCTACCTATCCTTCAAATCCTTACCTATCGGCATTACCAGCGTTACCGTTGTACCCACGCCCTGCCTACTTTCCACAGTAAGCGAGGCATCCGCCCCATACAACAGTAAAAGCCTTGCACGAATATTCACAAGCCCTACCCCCTTATCCGAAGGGTCCGATATGGCTGTATTATTAGCAATTGTAAATAGGGTTTTCTCATCTATTCCAATACCGTTATCAGATATTTCAATTATAACCACCCCCTTGTAGGTATAAGCATTTAACGAAACAACTGCATTACTGCATCCTGTAAAAGCATATTTCAAGGCATTTTCTATTATCGGCTGAAGCAGTAGCTTAGGCAATAAAAAATCCTTAACATCCTCCCCTACAATTAGCTGCAGTTCATATTTTTTATCGTTACGAATTTCGAAAAGATAGATATAATCCTTTAAAAGATCTATCTCCTGTGAAAGTTTAATATAGGTATCCTCAACGCTCACCGTTATACGTAACAGATCGATAAAATGCTCTATAGTGGGCTCAATCTTATCATATTTTTGCGTTGCACAAAGCGACTGTATCGATTGAAGTGTGTTATAGATAAAATGTGGCCTTATCTGCATCTGCAAGGCTTTAAGCTCGCTGATACGCCTGTTTTTTTGGCTCTCGACTAGCTTTTCTATAGTCTGTTCAAGGGATAGCAATATATGTTCATATTCATGCGATATTGTTGTTAGCTCGTTATCTGTCGAATCAACTGCACGTAGATGCCTCTCATCAATACGCTTTTTCAGGGCTATAAACGGTTCCGAGATGCTGAACGA
>CAYJOX010000060.1:0-220 GCA_964371915.1 uncultured Oscillospiraceae bacterium | reverse complement strand
TATAGGCAACTAAAATCACAACCACCATTGTTGTTATTATAAATATGAAACTACTTTTAACAAGATTATTGGCGGGCGCATAAAGGGTATCGTCTGAGATAGTGTAGTATAGTGTCCAATCGGTTTTGGGAACCTGTGTTTGGATAACTATATGCCTATCATTATCCAAACTATAGGATGTGATTTCGTTATCGCTCGAATTGGCGAGCGCATGATTAAA
>CAYJOX010000059.1:3024-9155 GCA_964371915.1 uncultured Oscillospiraceae bacterium | reverse complement strand
GTGACCCCCCTGCTGCATATAGGTATACCGAGGCAAGGATGAGCCGTGCCGCCGATCATCTTCTTCAAAGCCTTGAAAAGGAGACGGTAGATTTTACCCTAAACTATAACGATACCACAAAGGAACCTTCCGTTCTGCCGGCAAGAACACCTAACCTACTTGCAAACGGATCTACCGGTATTGCTGTTGGTATGGCAACAAACATCCCTCCCCATAACATGGGCGAGGTTATCGATGGTGCACTTTTCCTACTGGAAAACGATGATGCCGAGCTGCATGAGCTTATGGAATATATTACAGGGCCGGATTTTCCTACAGGCGGTATGATAATGGGTCGTAGCGGAATACGCTCTGCCTATGCAACCGGCCGTGGTAAGATTATTCTTCGTGGCCGTGTAAATATCGAGGAGCAGAAAAACGGCCGTGTACAGCTTATCGTTACAGAGATTCCTTACATGGTTAACAAGGCAAAGTTGCAGATAGCAATTGCCGATCTTGTAAAGGAAAAAAGGGTGGAGGGAATTGCCGACCTGTGGGACGAATCCAACAGGGATGGCATGAGGATAGTTATCGAGCTAAAAAGGGATGCAAACCCTCAGCTTATACTAAACCAGCTATACCGTTACACCCAGCTACAGGATACCGTAGGTGTAATTATGCTTGCACTATCTGACGGTGTTCCAAAGGTTATGAACCTACACGATATGTTAAGGGAATATCTTGCATTTCAGCGTGATATTATAATACGCCGTACCACCTTTGAGCTACGCAAGGCAAAGGAACGCGCCCATATTTTAGAGGGTTTAAAGATTGCACAGGATAATATAGATGAGGTTATCTCCATAATTCGTGCAAGTAAAAACCGTAACGAATCTAAGGAAAGGCTCTGTGAGCGCTTTGGTATAGACGAGATACAGAGTAATGCCATAGTATCAATGCAGCTAGGGCAGCTATCCGGCCTTGAGCGTGAGAAGATAGAGCAGGAGCTTGGCGAAATTAAGGAAAAGATAGCCGATTATGAGGACATTCTTGCAAACGATCATCGTGTTATAGCGATAATAAAGGAGGAGCTATCCGAGATACGCAAACAGTATAAGGATGAGCGCCGCACCGAGATTGCCGCAATATCCGGCGAGCTGGATATAGAGGATCTTATACCGGTAGAGGATGGCCTGTTCACCTATACCCATTTCGGATATATTAAACGCCAGTCGGTTGATGTTTTTGAGCATCAAAAACGTGGTGGGCGTGGCGTTTCCGGCATGAACCGCCGTGATGAGGATTTTGTTCAGGAGATGTTTATTGCCGGAAGCCATGATTATATCCTATTTATTACCGATAGAGGTGTTGTACACCGTATCAAGGGCTATCAGGTACCGGAGAGTACAAGGAATGCAAGGGGTACAAATATAGTTAATATTCTTCCGCTTGAACCGGAGGAAAAAATATCCTCTATTATGTCGGTTGCCAAGGATTCGGAGTATAAAGGATTTTTGACTTTGGTTACCGAGCGTGGTATAATTAAGCGTACTCCGATGGAGCAGTTTAAGAATATACGTAAAAATGGCCTAAGGGCAATTAACCTCGATGAGGGGGACCGCCTGGCGTTTGCCGGTATCACCAAGGGTGATGACCAACTTCTTATCGGTACACACCGTGGTATGGCTGTAAGGTTCACAGAGGATGATGCACGCTCCCTCGGGCGTACCGCAAGGGGTGTTCGTGCAATCAGGCTTGCCGAGGGTGATAGGGTTGTCGGAGTTGTCGCAATTAAAGAGGACGAACTTCTTCTCACAGTAACCGAGGGTGGTAAAGGCCGCCGCAGTAGTTTTGATAGCTATCGTCTAACAAGGCGTGGTGGTAAGGGTATAAAAAACTATAGCCGTGATATGGTAGCCGGAATTATGGCGGTTGCAGAGGAAGACGATGTTATAATCATAAGCGAGAGTGGCATAATTATCCGTATGCATGTTGCCGATATTACCTGCCAAAGCCGTTATGGTGGTGGTGTGCGTGTAATGCGCCTTGGTGAGGGTGATAAGGTTGTTACGGTAGTAAGAACCGAGCGTAGTGAGGATGAGGAAAACCTTGCAAAGCCGGAAGAGGTACTGCCGGAGGATGCGATAGAGGATGTTATAGATGAACCGGAGGATGATATCATCGAGGATGAAATCTCCGAGGAGGAATAGAGATGAAAGCTCACGGTAGTGTTAAGATAATAGCCGGTAGTGCAAGAAATATGAATATAGAGCTACCCGGCAGTGCAAGGCCTACACTATCTAGGGTACGAGAGGGAATGTTTTCCTCCATACATTTTGAGCTGTTAGAGGGTGGTGCACATTGCCTTGATCTATTTGCTGGAAGTGGAGCTCTCGGGATAGAGGCACTTTCAAGGGGGGCAGAATTTTGCCTGTTTGTGGATAGTAACCGCTCCGCCTGTTCTATTGTTCGCAACAACCTAAAGATAACCGGCTTTGAAGAACAATCAGAAGTAATGCTAACCGATGCAAAAACCTTTATAAAATCTATACAAAGCGGCTATGAGAACAGTTTCGATTTTATATTCTTTGATCCCCCATATGAGGATAAGGATCTTTATTCTTTAATAGAGCAGATGCCTAAATTTTTAAAGGATAATGGTAGGCTAATTATAGAATCTACAAAACCTATCACCGATGAGTTTAAAGGGCTTAATGTACTTAAAAAATACCGTTACGGTACGGTACATGTTACAAAGCTTGAAAAGAACGCACAGTAGGAGGATTATGGTAACAGCTATCTGCCCCGGAAGTTTCGACCCATTTACAAACGGGCACCTTGATATAGTTACAAGGGCCGCCGAGATATTCGATAATGTGGTTGTAGTGGTACTTAAACACCCATCAAAGGCACCGATGTTTAGCATGGAGCAGAGGCTCCAATTTGTTAGACGAAGCACGGCACACCTAAAGAATGTAACGGCAGATTGCCATGAGGGTTTGATGGTGGATTATGCAAAAAGTTGCGATGCAAGGGTAATAGTTAAGGGGTTAAGGGCCATCTCTGATTTTGAATACGAGTTTCAGATGGCACTTGTTAACAAAAAATTAATGCCACAGGCAGAGACCTTTTTTATAACCACAAATTCGGAATTTATGTATCTCTCTAGTAGTATCGTAAAACAGTTAGTTGACCTTGACAGAGATGTAACCGATTTTGTATCTAAAGAAATTAAGGAAGATATAATAAAAATAATGAAGGAGAAGAGGGCACTATGACTATTGATGAAATCTTAGATCTAATAGACGAGACATTAGAGGACACAATGGCCGTACCACTTTCTAAAAAAAGGATGGTGGATATTGATCTTATGCATGAGTATATAGACGATATTCGTCTTAACATGCCCGCAGAGATTAGGCAGGCAAGGGCCATAGTGAATGATCGCAAGGATATTGTAGAGGTTGCAAAGAAGGAGGCCGAGGATATTATTCGTGCGGCCGAGAAAAAAGCGGTCGAGCTAGTTAACCGTGAACAGGTGGTAAAGGATGCATCAACAAGGGCAGCAGAGATACTTCATACCGCCAATGTAAAGGCAAGAGACATGAAAAATTCTACCGAAAACTATTGCGATAAAATTCTTAAGGATTTAGAGGAACAGATGGCAAAAAGCTCTGCCGAGCTACGAACAATTCGTGTTACACTTAGAAAAGGCAAATAAAAGATAAACCTCTAAGATGTCAAATTCGGTGGCAGGTGCGGCGAATTTGATACATCCTCTCTCGAAATCATACAAAAAAATTCACCCTTATAGTAAAAGGGTGAATTTTTTGTACCTTCCCGGTTACATTAATGGGGAGTAGTAGAATGGAACCTTATTTGCAGTTACTCCCGCTGTTGCTTGTGCTGCTTTTAGATGAACCGGAGTTACTCTGCTTTGAGTTCTGAGAGTTGCTTTTTGCGGAGGAAGATGACGATTGGGAAGATGTGTTTTGGCTACTGCGGCTGTTCTGGCTCTGAGAGTTTGAACTGGATTTATTACTACTCTTATTCATGCTTTAGTCTCCTAGATTTTCTTCTCAATCCCTTGTGGGATTTGATAGTATTATGGCCCCTTTTATGGCTGGTTATGCATTGTAACACAATTTTAACCTAAATTTTAATTGAAATTTTCTTTTCACTGTGATATAATAACTCCATATGACGTATTATTTAATAGGAAAAATGAGCTATGTCAGGCCATTCTAAGTGGAGCACCATTAAAAGAAAAAAGGAAAAGACCGATTCTCAGCGTGCTAAAATTTTTACAAAGATAGGCAGAGAAATTCAGGTTATTGTACGTGAAGGAGGGGGAGACCCTGCCTCAAATAGCCGCCTAAAGGATGTAATAGCAAAGGCAAAATCCCTAAATGTGCCGTCCGATAATATTAATAGGCTTATACAGAAAGCATCGGCAAACGATAAGGATAGTTACGAGGCTGTCATCTATGAGGGTTATGGCCCTGCCGGCCTTGCTTTTATTGTGGAAACATTAACCGATAACCGCAACAGAACCGCCGCCAACCTAAGGCACTATTTTGATAAATATGGTGCAGGCCTCGGTACAAGCGGTTGTACGGCCTATCTGTTTTCTAAAAAGGGTGTTATTCTCATAGCCGAACAGGAGGGTGTAGAGGATAAAATTCTCCTAGCACCGATAGAGGATTATAGCCACGAGGATGAGGGTTTTGAGATAACGGTATCGCAGGAAGATTTTAACGAGGCGGTAGGTTATTTCGAGGCGGAAGGAATTGAGCTTGCATCTGCAGAGATAACATATATACCGGCAACAACCGTTGCTGTTGAAAACCCTGATGATCAAAAAAAGCTGGATCAGCTAATTAATGTGCTTGAGGATGATGACGATGTTCAGGATTTCTGCACAAATCTGGAATAAGCCTTTTAAAGGGGGAATTTTTTGAAGAACACGAAGCTATGTATATTTTGCAAATCAAGGATAGATGCCGATGCAACGGTCTGTCCTTTTTGTGCTATAGAGGCTACAAATACAAACCCTGTAGGTAGCCTAGAGCTTGGCTCCGTTATAAAAAACAAGTATACCATAGGTCGATTTTTATCGATAGACGGTGAGGGAGTATCCTACGAGGCATTGGTTAATGCCACCGCCGAGGAGGTAATGATAAAGGAGTTTTTACCTATCGCCCTTTGTGCCTCCCGCCGGCCTAACGGTGATGTTGTACCACGCCCCGGAAACGAGGTGCAGTATAAAACAACATTAAGTGATTTTATCGATCTTTATAAAAACCTATCTCGTGCTGCGGCAAATCCGGGCCTTTTAAAGGTTTTAGATCTAGTACAGGAAAAACAGACAGCATATGCGGTTACCGAGCGCCTACCCGGCAAAACCCTTAGGGATTACCTCGAACAAAAAAATCAGAAGATTCCTTTCGAGCAGGCAGAGAACCTGTTAGAACCGGTATTCTCCGGCATACTTACGATGCATGATCTAAAGTTGCTTCACCGTGGAATTTCACCCGATACTATCTATGTTAAGGATAATGGGCATCTAATGCTGGCAGGCTATGCTACTATCTCGTTAAGGACGGCAAAAAGCGCATTAAAACCACAACTTTTTAGCGGGTACACCGCACCGGAGCAGTATAATGTAACCGAGTTCCACGATACCGCAACCGATATCTATGCGGTAGCGGCAGTACTATACAGAATGATAACCGGCGTAGAGCCACAGGATGCCAAGGATCGTTTCACGGCCGACAACCTAAAGGTAGCGAGAGGGCTTGCCGGAAACATACCAAACCTTGCAACCTCTGCAATACATAGGGCGTTAAGGTTATCGATAAACGAGCGTACCTCTACGGTTATGCAGCTGCTGGAGGAGTTTGAGGCCGCACCGGTTAGCCCGGTAAAAAAGGCACAGCCCAAAAAGGCCAAAACAAAGGTTAGCCCATTTTTATACATAGTATTAATTATGTGCGTATTAGCGGCAGGTGTTATAGGGTATGCATGGACCCTTATCAGTAATCAGCTATTGCCGGAGGAAATATCCTCCTCCTCCCTAACTACCGATCTTGCCGAGGATGTAGTGAACGAGGCGGTAAATGCAAGAATAACCCCACGCCTTATCGGAAAGA
>CAYJOX010000059.1:1426-3014 GCA_964371915.1 uncultured Oscillospiraceae bacterium | reverse complement strand
ATATACAGGCGGACACCGACCTTAACGAAAAATACCTCTTTACGATGGAGGAGCGATACCATACCGATTTCCCACAAGGGCAGGTTTATGCACAGCAGCCTTTACCGGAAGAGCCCTACGATGAAGGTACAGCAATTCACCTTATTGTAAGCCTCGGGCCGGAGACGGTTTGGGTTCCATCAGAGCTTTATAACATGACAAGTGATGAGGCAGAGGTTCTTCTTGATGAACTAGGCATACCTTATAAGCTTAACAATGTATATGATGACAGCGCACACCCCGGCACGGTTATGTATTCAAACCCGGCTGTAGGCGAGCAGGTTATCATCGATTCGGATAATCCGTTGCAGGTTTATATAGCACTCCCAACAGAGGCTGAGGGCGCAACAGCACCGGCAGAGTAGAGGCAAAAGCAGATATTATATATATAAAAAAAGACAGCTAACCTTCTGGTTGCTGTCTTTTTAGGCTTAAGGGTTATATTTTTTACTTCTGGTTTAGGTTAAGCTGTAGATGCCTCGGCATACCGTTAACTATAACCGGTGCAACCTCTCCGAAGATAAGTGGGGTTGCATATTTTACGAAATCCTCGGTAACCATGTTCTTATCAAGGTCTATCCAATCTAGCGGAATAGTTCTCTCAACGTTAGCAATCTTAGAAACATCGTAAAGATCTGTTACACAGTGGTATGGATCGTCGTTTACACGTTTTAGTATAACCATGCAACCGGTATGGCCGTTAATTGCAGCCTGAACTGCGGCGGCGCCTACCGAGAAAGCCTCGTCAACATCGGTTAGGGAGGAGAAGTGAGCGGCACAGCGCTGTAGCGAGGATAGCTCTACGGTACGTGTTTTACAGCCTATCTCACGTATTATCATCTGGCTTAGGTAATCTGCCGTTCCGCCAAGCTGTTTGTGGCCGAAAGCATCTGTTGTGGTGATATGGTCACTCTCCTGCTCGAATAGGTATTTACCGTTGCTGGTTTTTACACCCTCCGATACGGCAACAAGGATTGCCTTTTTAGTTTTCTGTATGTTCTCAACCTTGTTGATAAAGGAATCAACATCGAACACATTTTCCGGTAGGAATATCATATCGGGGCCTGGGTTATCCTCAGCCTTTGCAAGGCTTGCAGCGGCGGTTAGCCAGCCGGCATTACGCCCCATAACCTCTACAACGGTAACCATCTTCTGGTCGTATACAAGGCCATCACGTACAAGCTCTTTAACGGTTGCGCCGATGTATTTTGCGGCACTACCAAAGCCCGGTGTATGATCGGTAACGGCAAGGTCGTTATCGATTGTTTTAGGTACACCGATAAAGCGAATCTGGGAGCCTACCTTTTCGCCGTATGCGGCAAGCTTTTTAGTGGTATCCATAGAATCGTTACCACCGTTATAAAAGAAGTAGCTAATGTTTAACTTCTTTAGTATCTCAAAAAGTTTTTCGTAAACCTCCGGCTTATCCTCTGCATCCGGTAGTTTATAACGGCAGGAGCCTAAAAATGCGGATGGTGTACGCTTTAAAAGCTCTATATCAAGGTCGGATTTAATCTGTGTGGAGAGATCTACATAACGCTCCTCCAGT
>CAYJOX010000059.1:0-1376 GCA_964371915.1 uncultured Oscillospiraceae bacterium | reverse complement strand
GCCCTTAATACCATTTAACATACCGTAAACAGTCAACCCGTTATCACTAGATTTTTTGTAAACACCTGCAAGGCTGGAGTTAATAACCGAAGACGGCCCTCCTGATTGTCCGACAATTACATTTCCTATCATAACTTATTATTCCTTTCGTTGCTTATTGCTACTATAATAGCATAATTTTACATCTTTTTCAATCCGCCATTATACTATATGTAAAAAATGTTGTTTTGCATAAAAATTAAATCATGGCCCCTGGGCTGTTGTGTATAATATAACTACTCTAGCATAACCACAATGGCCGATAGATTGTCGGAAGTTTCGTTTAGCCTTGGCAGTATACGAAGCAACATAAATTCCAGCCAACGCCCTCCATTTTCGGACTTAATATAGTCGATATATATCTCCTCCTCGAGTAGTTTTTCCCAAAAGCCATCGCTACACAATAAAAAACCGTCACCTTTTTTAAGGGTAATCTTCTTTTTAGCAAGTGTAGGCACGGTTATCGGGTTGCCCATTGCCTCACTCAGGCAGTTCCTGTCCTCATCAATACGTATGTCATCAAAGCTGATAATACCATCAAGATATTTGCGGTAGCTTACCGAGTGATCGGCAGTAATAAGCGGAGAGCTACCGCCGGAGAGGTAGTATACCCTGCTGTCGCCACAGTGGGCAATATATGCAGAATCCTTATCTATGTGCAAAACGGCAACGGTCGTCTTCATATCGGCCTGCCCGGGTAATTTTTGCGCATGCTTTATCTCGCTATCGGCAATGGAGAATGCCCGTTTCATCGACCAGCTGCCCGGCACAGTATTTTGTAGCGAGTAACCTATCGCCTTGCTCACTATATTAGCTGCTACTGCACCGTTGCCATTAGTTCCACAGCCATCTGCAACTATAAAAACACCTTTAGAATTTTTTTCACCACAAAACAGGCTATCCTCGTTATGAGTACGCCCGCCTATATAGCTATATTCATCAAACTTGATCTTCAACTAAAACCTCAACTACTACAGCCGTATAGTTATCCTGTCTTGGGCTAGACCTGTGCTCTATAAGCCCCTCAATGATATCTACTACACGTTCCGGAGAATTTTTTAAAATGACCGACATGGTCGAATTGCTTATCATTCTACTTACGCCGTCGGTACAAAGCACAATCTTGTCACCCGGTAAAAGGGTATAGGGATGAATATTGCGGTCGATATCAAACAGCTCAGGCGAGCCGATATAGGCAGATAACCTATGTTCATCTGTGGTGTTAAGTTTAGGTAGGTTGCAAAGGTCGCCGGATAATAACACATCACGCATTAGGTGCATCTGGTAGCTATGCTCGTGGTTAAGCCTAAACATTCTGCCATCTCTGCATAAAAAAA
>CAYJOX010000058.1:0-9303 GCA_964371915.1 uncultured Oscillospiraceae bacterium | reverse complement strand
AATACCGACCTCCTAAAAGTTAGATTCTTAGGTCTAACTTTTTGGGGTCGGTACATTCTAGGTAGCAGTTTTTATCTATACTGTAATTTCAATACTATGAACCTCTGTGCTCTCATCGGCATCGTTTAGCTGCTTGTTTATCTCGCTAAAGATAAATATCGGTAGTTTATCTCCTTTATAACTTTCTGCCGGAGGTTTTTTCTTGCCGGAGTAGTACTCCTTATCTGTAGGCAGATCGTTATACCTTTTAGAGTTTATAAACGAGGTATGCTCCGACATAACCCCCATAAAGCGGCGGCCAATCTGCTCTGTTTTTTCAAAATCTCCCTTAGCTGCCTTAATCTCGGTTGTGAACTGCTGTAGCTTAAGGTTGTTTATTCTGGATACCTCATCCTTTGTCCTAGCATTTTCTACAGCCTTACGGTAAGCTTTGCGTTCCTCTAAAACCGCTACAGCCTTTGTGTAGAGGGTGTAATTGTTTTCCTTAAGATACTTTAACTCCTTATCGGTGGGCACACCACCTGCCTTTAGTTTAGAGTCGATGGATGAAATTTTGTTGCTTTTTCGAATATCCTCAGCCTGTTTTTCAAGTTGCTGTATCTCTTTTTGTCTTTCAGTTAATTCATCGCTGTTTAAACTAAGTGTACTCTCACTTTTTTTAAGCTCAAACTTTTGTGTAAGCTCAGACATCTTTAGGTAATTCTGTATCGAACCGCCTATAAAACTTAAATCTGTCATAAGGCCACCTATAATTTAATCTCTTACTAACTATATCGGCAGTTTATTAAATATAATTAATAGTAATTAAAAATATATTATGATTTGATTAGTGATACGACCTTATATACATCAAAGCTGTCCGAAATTCCCTTTAGGCTAAAATTGTTTCCAAGATACTCAAACTCTACCCGGCCCTTTAGTACCTCTACTACTTCCTTGCTAACATATACCTCGCCCATCTCCGCAAGGCCTTCTAACCTAGAGGCGGCGTTAATTGTGTTTCCTATAACGGTATAATCCATTCGAGTCGATGAACCAATGTTTCCCACAACAGCGGGGCCGCAGTTTAACCCTATTCCACAACCAAGGGTATAGCCAAACTCGTCATAAAGTTCTTTAGATAGTGCATTGATGCTATCCCTTATTTCGATAGCGGTCTTAACAGCTTTGAACACATGATCTTCCTGTGGTAAAGGTGCACCCCAAAAGGCCATCGTACAATCACCTATATATTTATCAAGTGTTCCCTGATTCTCGAAGATACATCCACCTGTGGCGGTAAGTATTTTATTTATCGCCTCAACAACCGATCTAGCGGGTATCTTTGATGAAAGTGCAGAAAACCCTCTAACATCTGCAAATAATACTGCAATGTCTACCGTTTTACCACCAAGCTCCAATCCCGATTGATCACTTCGCATTAACTCGGAAACAATTTCAGGAGCAACATATCTCTTAAATGTTAGCATCACCTTTCTTTTTTCAGAATGCTCTCTGATATAGTTTTTTATGCCGGAAACAAATAGTGCTAAGGTTATGGTAAATAGCCCATATAAAATATGAAGCACTATACCGACTTCAAACATTACAACACAAAAAACAAACCATATTAATGATACAATAATGGAGTAGATGGTAGAGGGTATAAGCCTCCTATCGTATAAAATCCAAAAGCTTGCAAAAGATAAAACAAATAGTAAGATGTACTGAGAGCCCATCGGCTCGGCTTTGCCGCTACCGGTAAGTATTGCAGATATTGCATTAGCCTGATATTCTACCCCGTACATGTTCTCGGCAGAGGAGATGGGGGTCTTGTATTCATCATGCAATCCGGTGGTGTAAGGGCCTATGAGTACTATCTTATCTGCAAAAAACTGCGGCGATACATTTTCGTACACAAGATCGGCCACCGAAATGCCATCACTATAAGAGTTAGGAAGTGCTTGTTGTTCTATATACCATCTTCCGCGTTCGTCTGTCGGCGGCTTTTCAGGTAGCGGTATATCATTGTAGATACAGTATTCCTCGGCAACTACTCTACTAAACGCAGGGATTACCCTGCCATCGGGTAGGGTAATTTCCCAGATAGCGTGCCGCAAAACGCCATCATCATCAAGCATTGCGTTTGCATGCCCCTGTTTTACATTATCTTTAAGAAGATCATACGATTCTTCAAATCCTAAAATCGCATAATCATTAATATAAAAGTTACCGGCTACATCTGTAACAAGTTCACTGCCAAATGTCGCAAAGGTTGATACAACAACATTGCCATGCTCACCCAACGTTTCTGCAAAGTTAGCATCTGCTTGTTGATCCCCGTCAGAGTCAAATACTATGTCTATGCCGATAACTGCCGGCATATTTTGTGGATCAGAATTTAGGTAAGCCACAGCCTGCGCAAGTATATCTCTACTCCATGGCCAGGTGCCAAATTCTGCTATTGCATAATCATCTATCCCGATTATGACAATTCTTTCATCGGGATATTCCGGACGTTGATAGACTTTATCGTTTACAGAGTTAGACACAAACAAAAATATATCTGATATACAAATAATTGTAGCTATAGTTGCACCGATAAAGGATAATAAAAATCGTCTTGTTAATCTAGTTGTTTTTATCATATCTTGCATAGCGACAGTTTAATATTAATCATCGTCGTCATCATCGTCATCATCGTCGTCATCATCGTCGTTATCTACATTAGAAGGTGTTGGTGGTGTTGGAACAACGGTATCGATGGTAGGTTCGCTAACAGAAGGTTGTTGGGGCGGGGTGGATTCATCTCCTGTATTGTCGGATTTATCACTATCATCGTTAGATTCATTACTATCATCGCTGGACTCATTACTATCATCGTTAGATTCATTACTATCATCGCTGGACTTATTACTATCATCGCCGGACTCATTACTATCATCGCCGGATTGATTACTATCATCAGAGCTGTCTTTGTTAGGTTCAGGTTGATCAATAGTCGAGTTGCTACTATTGTGATATGCAGTTTCCTCTTCATTGTTTAATATATTGCCAAGTTCAGTGCCCTCAATCGGATTATTATAGTTATCAAAATAATCCTGTACAAACTGCGGGATATCATCAGATATTACATCTTTAGATGATAATATCTCTTCATTATTAATACCAGGGGTATTATCTATAGTAACTTTTTCACCGGGATAAACAGTTATGTTTATTATCTCGCCTGTTTTGCTGTCGGTGTAGGTTATCATAACCTCTCCGGTCAACAATGTAAGCGATGAAACATATTCATTTTCAACATCAACTATGCCGGAGGTACCTCTTATGCTGGCCACCATTGTAGATGTTTTTATATCTAAAAGCTCATAGTCTTCGAGTTTTGCAGTTACATTAAAAAATAAATGCCCTTCTAACAACTCAAGTTCTATATGATTATCATTTTTAACAACCCTACAGGATGAATTTGAATCCATTTTTGCAGATTTTGTTTCGTCCAAACTTATATATGCATAACTCATATCCGAGGTAGTGATAACATTACCACTTGTTAGGCGCATACCTTCAATAACCTCAAGCGGTAGATTATTACTATCGGTTAGTGTTATCGTACCCTCTACCTTTTCTAAACGCATAACGGATGCCGTTTTACCGGCAGAAGATAGTATGAATACTACTATTGCCAGTATTGTTAAGCATAATATAGCTGCTACGGCAAAAAAAAGTTTGTTGTTTTTAACCTTGCTAAACATGTTGTTTAACATTACAAAATTCCTTCCCATATCTTGCTACGCTTAAATAGTTCAAACAGCTTGGAATCAAGTTTACCTTCCTCTACCATTGAGCCCATAATACCTAGTACTTTATCTATATGCATCTGTGGTCTATAGGGTCGATCCTTTGCCGATAAACCATCAAAAACATCCAGTATTGTAAGCATACGTGATTCTTTGCAAAGTTCTTCATTTTTAAGCCCATTTGGGTAGCCTGTTCCGTTAACAAACTCGTGATGTTCGCTTGCCCACTTAGAAACCATGTTATATTTGCTACCAAAACTAACCTGGCTTAAAATCTTTTCTGTCATCACTACATGCCCTTGCATGATTTCTCGCTCCGCCGCTGTGAGAGTTCCGGAGAAAACACAGAGCGATGTAACTTCACTGTCAGTTAACCAGGTGTTTATACAACCCTTATCATCTACATACGTCAGCTTTGCAATTTTCTTTATATCTTCAATTAAATTTTGTGAAACAAATTCTGCACTGTTTGCCTTATTGACGGTTTCCTTTGCAAACTCAAGATTTTTAAGAATAGGTTCTATTGGCTCGCCGGTTGTGAGCTCGTCTATCTTTGCATGCAGCTCAATTATCTAAAAACGTGTGATAACCTTCTCGAGCTCAATACCTAATCTTGTACTTTTATTCATTACATCTAAAGGAACAATCAGCTTACCTACGTCATGCAACCAAACACTCATCAAAAACTGCTTTTCATCATCCTCACTAAAAGATAATTCCTGATAATTATTATTTATCCACTCAATAAATCTAATGGTATATCTAACCATATTTTGAGTATGTGTTACATTATACGGTGTGCGCTGGTATATGGCTGTAGAAAGTGCCCGCACCAACGAATCAAGCAGCCCGCTTATTTCGTTTGCTTGGTTCATCTTTACAAGGCTACTGGCCGCAAGGGAGGAAAGTGCCGATATATATATTTCATGATCTTTAGAAAAAGATACAATATTATTATTTTTATCTAAGGCATTTATTAGCTGTAAAACGCCTATTTCATGATTTTCTTTATCAATCATAGGAACAACTAGCATAGAGATTGTTTTATAGCCTGTCATGGCATCATATTTTTTAGGGCCTGCAGACTCGATGGTGTCATTACCCTCAACGTTGGAGACATTGATAATACGTTTTCGCAACAAAGACATGGCACAAATGTTGCCATCGGCAATATCTACCGGTGGAAGTGTAACTGTATCCATAAGACCGCCAAGGGATTTTGTGATCATAACCCTAAAAAACAATTGATTATCTTGTTTAATATATAATGTTCCGGCGTCACAGGATGTAATATCCATTGCCTCGGTAAGTATAAGCTCAAGCAAGGCTTCATCGTCTTTCTCGTTTGTTAAAGCGATGCTGACATCTAATATTTTTTTTGATACCGATTCCATTACAGTGTAATCTCCTGTTTAAAATAAGCGAAGAATGCATTAGGATACGTTCTTTGTAGTCTATCTTGCATTAAATTTAGCTCTTTATCCGACCTAAACGGGTCGTGATGTATAATTCCTACGTTAACAGCATTGCATTCTATGCCCACATGTGCGGCATCCTCAAAACAGGAGTGGCCAAAACCTTTTTTCGTTTCTATTTCATCTCTTTTATACTGGCCGTCACACAGCAACAAGGTGCAATCAGCCGCAAAATCTTTAAATATGTTTATATTTTCTTCGTTTATTTCATTGTCGGTTGCATACACAACACTTTTATCACAATAATCTATTCTAAATATTGTGCAACCACCCGGATGATTTGCCGGTAAACAACTAACAGTTATATCATCAATCTTAAATTTATCATTACAATCTATGTAGTTTACATCGGCGGTGAAGGAATCGGTGTTAACCGGCCAAAGGGGCGGGGACATTAATGTATCTATCTGTGCCTTAGCGTTCAACCTGTTGTGTGGTGTTGCATACACATTAATCTTCATATTTTTATTGTAGAATGATTCACAACAGGTAATGCCTGCTAGATGGTCGATATGGGAATGGGTTAGTAACAGGTTAAATTCTTTTTTATCTTTTAAAATATCAGGCAAAAATATTATACCGCTTCCACCATCAAAAACAATTACTTTATCATCTATCTCCACATATACACATGCGGTTGCTCCTCCGTAATGGCGGTATTCATCTCCTTCTACAGCTACCGATCCCCTAGTGCCAAGAATAATTACTCGAAAGGTATACAAACTAATACTCCAATCTTTTTAGTAATTAATTTTAGCACAAAAATGCAAAAAAGTAAATGTAGATAGATATATTTTATCATAGTATACAATATTTTTTATGTATAATTAAAACTTTGTGAAGAGAAAAGGTCGAAGTTACAGTAAAAGGTTGCAAAATATGTTAAAAAGTAATATAATATTACTATTGTATTCACAGATTCTATAATTGTTGATGTAGATTGAGGGAGTGAAACTAATGAACGGCTGTATCAATGAATGTAAAATAGATAATCAGATGTTTGATTATCTATTAAATACCTCACTAAACAATAAAGATACATTATCTGTTGTTTTAGATTTGTTCCCTGCAAGCCTCCTTTTTTTAGATAACGTTGGCAATGTCAAGATGTGCAACAACAATGCTTTAAACCTTTTTGGTTGCCATGATTTCACGGAAATTGCAACTAATTTTGATAAATTTCTTACATCAAACATATCGCAAACCAAAGAATCGTTTTATTCTTTGGTTAAAGAGGCAACTACTAACGGTTTATCTGTAGGGAAGGTAGCGTTTGTAGATAAAACTAACAAAGGCTTTGTTGCAAAACTTAGGTTGGTTAAGATAAATACCATGGATGAGGTGGATAATAGTTTTCTTTTTTGTAGCTTTGAAGATATCTTGCGTGATGAGAATAATACCCTGCAAATGACTACATTAAAAAGCATTATGGATGTTGCGCCACTTAGCTTAACTCTTTGGAACTCAAAGCAGGAAAATATAATTTGCAATAAACATGCTATTTTACTCTTCGATCTGAAAAACGAAGAGGAGTATCTTAGAAATTTTTATAATCTTTCTCCTAAATACCAACCAAACGGAAGGCTTAGTAAGGAGATGGTACCGGAACATATTAATAAAGCCTTTGAAAAAGGGTTACATAAATTTAGCTGGTTACATTGCAACCTTAGAGGTGAGGAGATACCATGTGAAGTTGTAATGTCCAAAATTTCTTTAGCCGATGGAACCGAACTTGTAGCAGGCTTTACGCGAGATTTACGTTCCGAATTTTTGGGTGATGAAAACGACAATCAGTATAAAAATTATTTTTTAAATAAGGTATCTGATAAAACACTGTTAACTAAGCTTGCAGAGTTATCGGATGAATGGTTCTTTGCTCTTGATATAAGAACCTCTATAATACAATATTATGGTAAGATAGTAGAAAGTTTTGGCTTTAACGGTAAAGTCTCGGTCGAGCTAGGCACTACACTCGATAAAGGCATGATTCATAATGATGATATTGAGCAGTATCTAAAGCTTAAGAACAACATGTTAGCCGGTGTATATGAACCTATCGATATAAGGTATCTGCAAAAAAATGGCAACTACAGATATTATAGGCTTGTCTATCAAGTTATAAATGATGAAGATGGTAAACCCATTTTTGTTGTTGGTAAGGGGCTTGATATTCATGAGCATAAGATGCTTGAAGAGCGCACTAAGGTTGACCTGCTAACAGGGTGCTATAACAAGATAAGTGCAGAGCAGATTATTACCGAAAAAATAATTAAAAACAATAATAAGTCTCATGCACTGTTTATAGTGGATATAGACAATTTTAAGGCAGTTAACGATAACCTCGGCCACTTTTTTGGAGATGAGGTTTTAAGAGAAGTTTCACAAAATTTAAAATCATCCTTTCGATCACAGGATATTATTGCAAGAATCGGCGGCGATGAATTTATCGTGTTTATTGAAAATATAACCAGTGACAAACAGCTAAAAATTAAAGCTCAGCGTATAGTTGATGCCTTTTATCAAACCTATTCCGGCGAGGATAATAGCTATAACGTTTCCGGTAGTGGCGGCATTGCATTATATCCAACCGCCGGCAACTCATATGATACATTATATAAGGCTGCTGATAAGGCTTTATATCAGGCAAAGCTTCTTGGAAAAAACCGGTTTGTATTTTACGATGATACGTTAATTGATGGAACAATGAGAAACCTCACCAAGCTTGAAAATGCAGATAAGATTGCAAGCTCGTATTTTGATTATGATCTAATCTCCTCAGTGTTTAACATACTATATGAAAGAAGCGGTGATTCGGTTTCTATCAATTTCGCATTACAATATATCTGCCAAAAATATAACACCGATAGAAGCTATATCTTTGAAACTTTTAACAATGGCGCAACATACTCTAATACCTTTGAGTGGTGCAAGCCGGGTATTACACCTGAAATTGCAAATCTTCAGGATACCCCTCGCTTTCTTTATGATGAGTTTTTTGATAATGCACGCAACGGAGTAGTATTATCTAACAACCTTAGAGACATCTTTAAAAATGATGATGCCTATAAATTTATGGCAGACCAGGGTATTCAATCCTTTGTCCATTCACAGATTAAAAAGGATGGTATCGTTACCTTCTTCTTAGGCCTTGATGATTGCACCAAGGAGCGAGTTTGGAGTGAAAAGGAGATAAACAGCCTACAGTATATCGCAAAAGTTCTATCAATAATGAGGCAGGGTGAACACCTACGTAACGAGATAGTTAATCTTACGGACTATAATAAGATGTCGGCATTTATATCTGATAGTTCGGATGATGTTGTCTATGTATCGGATATAGATGATTATGGTTTAATCTATCTTAACAAGGCAGCTTTGCAGCTACTTGGTAACCCTGAAGATTCGCAGTGGAAGGGTGGAAAATGTTACAAGCTTTTACAGGGTAAGGATGCACCGTGCGACTTTTGTACAAACCACCTGTTAAGCGAAGATGATTTTTATGAGTGGACATATTATAACAAACTATTTGACAAGACATATCTGTTAAAGGATAAGCTTATACAACACGCAAATAAGCTTGTAAGGGTTGAGATAGCTACAGATATTACTATAGTAAAATCACTCGAAGAAGAGTTAAAGGAACGGCTTGATGAGGAGAGATTACTGCTAAGCTGCGTGGATACCCTTCATTCCGGCAAAGATCCACAACAGTCGATAAATCGACTGTTAGAGATATTGGCAACATTTCATGAGGCCGAAAGAAGCTATATCTTTGAAATCACTGAGGATGGAAATTTTATCAATAATACCTATGAGTGGTGTGAGAAGGGAATAAAGCCACAGATTACCTTTTTACAGAAACTCCAGAGTGAGAATGTTGCAAATTGGTTTGTTAAGTTTGAAGAGATAGGGGAATTTTATATTGAATCGATAGAGAATGACCTAGGGCCAGAATCCCCTGATTACGAAATTCTTGTTGCACAGGATATAACCTCACTTGTTACCGCGCCTTTAAGAGACTCCGACGGTAACCTTACAGGTTTTATTGG
>CAYJOX010000057.1:0-9400 GCA_964371915.1 uncultured Oscillospiraceae bacterium | reverse complement strand
TGGAGGAAGTTCGGTAGCCGATAAGGATAAAATCTTTAGGGTTGCCAAGATTGTGGCATCTACCTATGCCGCAGGTAACAGCGTTGCTGTTGTTGTATCGGCTCAGGGTGATACGACCGATGATCTGATAGAAAAGTTTGATGAGGTAACAAGGAAGCCGGCCCTGCGTGAGAGGGACGCCCTGCTTGCGGCAGGTGAGCAGATTTCTGCCGCATTATTGGCTTCGGCCCTTATCGAGATGGGCTACTCTGCCCTATCCTTAACCGGCTGGCAGGCAGGCTTTTCTACCGACCGCCACCACACAAGAGCAAGAATTAAAAGGCTTGATCCGGAGCGTATCGAGAACGAGCTTGCAAAAAACCAGATCGTTATTATTGCAGGTTTTCAGGGCACTAACAGCCTTGATGATATTACTACACTCGGCCGTGGCGGAAGTGATACTAGTGCGGTTGCGGTTGCGGTTGCACTAAAGGCTGACAGATGCCAGATATTTACCGATGTTGAGGGTGTTTTTACCTCCGATCCGAGAATTGTTAAGAATGCACAGAAGCTTAATGCAATTACCTTTGATGAGATGCTTGAGCTTGCATCACTCGGTGCACAGGTTTTAAATAATCGTTCGGTAGAGCTTGCAAAAAAATTCGGTGTAGAGCTGGAGGTTTTATCCAGCATTACAAATAATCCTGGAACTATTGTTAAGGAGGTAGTTGACGAAGTGGAAGGTATGTTAATTAAAGGTGTCGCTAAGGACACAAATGTTGCGGTATTCTCGGTAATAGGGGTTAAGGACGAACCCGGAACATCCTTTAAGCTTTTCTCCACCCTTGCACAGCACAAGATTAATGTTGATATTATCTTGCAAAGTGTAGGACGTGAGCAGACAAAAGATATTTCCTTTACCGTTCCGGCAAGCGAGCTGGAAACTGCAAAGGGCATTGTTGAGGAGTTTAAAACTAAGAACGGTGCTAAAAATGTTGTTATATCTGATGATGTAGCAAAGGTATCTATAGTTGGTGCAGGAATGCAGAGCCATAGCGGTGTTGCTTCTCGCATGTTCGAGGCTCTTTATGAGGCAGGAATTAATATACATATGATATCCACCAGCGAGATAAAGATATCGGTTCTTATTAACAAGGCTGATACCGATAAGGCCGTTGTAGCTGTGCATGATGCATTTATTCAATAAAAATTTTATTAGTTTTGAATAATCTTAACTAACCGGCAGATAATAACCCCGTACCATATAGGTGCGGGGTTTAACTGTTGGATAGTGCCGACAGTTAAAGGATAAAGGTTTAACGTTATCGGTAAAGGCATAGATATTAGATATAATACTAGCTGCTAAGGATCGCTAATGATATAACCGATAATTCTAAGCTGTACGTTACTACTATGGGTAGGATTATAAAACCTGATGGCATACCGTCAAGAAGCGTAATCCATAACAATACTCATAATAAAAATTAAACCCTGCATCTAACGGTACATTTTAAAATTCATTTAGGAGTGTGAATTAAGATGAAGAAGTTATTATCTGTTGCAGTAATCGGCTGTGCAATACTGCTTACCGGTTGTATGGAGGCCGAGACCGATACTCCGATAACCCAATCGGTTCCTCAGGGCTCCGGCACAACACCGGCCGTTAGTTCTTCCAGCGAAACATCGCAGGATATAACCAGTTCCGGCACCACCTCTGATGATATATCTGCCAGTAAATCCGGTGTAATGACAGAGGATATGTACGAGGTGGAAATCGATAACCAAACCGGTAGTGATATCTATGGCCTACAGTATTCTATAACCGGATCACAAGAGTGGGGAGAAGAGTATGCCAACGATATGATCACAAACGGTGATACTACCCAGATAACCGTTCCTAAAGGCGAGGAGGGAGAGATGTTCGACCTTCGAGCATACGATAACGAGGATAAAAGTGGTGACGGGTGGATCTTCCCAGAAATTGATTTTACAAACGATGGGCGAATAATACTGAGATATAAAGACAATGCACCGGACTATGAATACGGTTAAGATTCAAGCTTTATACAGGGCTGTGTAGTTGCACAGCCCATCTTATTGTTAAAGATGAGCGTAATTACTAACATTATTGTTATAAAGGTTGATTATTAAAGACAATACTGTTAATATTAACACATAGATTAAATATCTATTACAAGTTTTATATTATTAATTGGAGAGAAGACGATGGATAAGATTGTAAAAAAAGGCTGGGCCACACCTGAGATGGATACTGTAAGCATAAATGATACACAGCGCGGTAACCCAAACGGTAATCCTAACGGCAATGGCTTTGGTCACTGTAAGCATGACCCTGCTGGTAATAATGGGATTGGTCACGATTATTACGATATCACATGCTCCTAATTTCTATAGCACTATATTACAAACTAAACATCATATCCTCTGCTTTATTGCAGAAGATATGATGTTTTTTATAGGCTATCTGTTGAAAAAAGATAACTTTTTTGGTATAATATAATTTGAGTTTATCATGGTATTTACTATACAGAAAGGCTATAGATGATAATTGTACTTAACAAAACTACCGACAATAAGGATTTTGAATCCTTAAAGGGCTGGCTAACAGCCCAGGATATACGATTAGACATAAGCACCGGTACCGATAGTATTGTTGTAGGTTTAGTCGGCGATACATCGCGAATTGACATAGGTCATCTTGAGGCACTTCCGATAGTTGAGGTGGTTAGAAGGGTTAGCGAACCGTTTAAGCTTGCAAACCGCAAGTTCCACCCACAGGATACCGTTGTAAGGGTTAAAGATTCGGCCTTTGGTGGGGGTAACTTTACAATTATCGCCGGCCCCTGTTCGGTGGAATCGGAGCAACAGATGTCCGAAGTTGCCGGTGCAGTTAAGGCCAGCGGTGCCGGTATGTTACGAGGAGGGGCTTTTAAACCCAGAACCTCGCCCTATGCCTTTCAGGGGCTTAAGGAGGATGGCCTTGCACTACTGGTAAACGCCGGTGCACAGAGTGGGCTACCGGTTGTATCAGAGGTTTTAAATATGGCGCATCTCCCTCTTTTTAAGGATGTAGATGTTATACAGGTTGGCGCACGTAACATGCAAAATTTTGAGATGCTGCGTGAGCTGGGGCGTAGTGACAAGCCGGTATTGCTAAAGCGTGGGCTTTCCAGCACCATTGAAGAGCTTTTAATGAGTGCCGAATATATTCTTGCAGAGGGTAACAGAAACGTGATACTTTGCGAGAGAGGTATAAGAACCTACGAGACGGCGTTTCGTAACACCTTAGATCTCTCGGCTATTCCTTACATCAAGGCGCATAGCCACCTTCCGGTAATAGTAGATCCCAGCCATGCACTGGGAACATCAAGGTATGTTAAGGATATGGCTCTTGCAGCCACCGCCGCCGGTGCGGATGGTCTGATAATAGAGGTGCACAACGCACCGGAGCTTGCACTGTGCGACGGAGCACAATCGGTAACTCCTGCCGAGTTTAACACAATATCAGATAAGGTTAAAAAGCTTAGGGAGGTAATCGTTGAGTTTTAATAAAACCATAGCGGTTATAGGTTTAGGGCTCATAGGGGGGTCTATAGCCAAGGCGGCAGCGGCACACGGCCATAGGTGCTATGGTTTTGATATAGATAGAGAATCTATTAATCAGGCTGTTGCAGAGGGTGTTATCGCCGGAGAGTGGAATAGTAATATAGCCTGTGATGTTTATATTGTTGCTCTTTATGAATCGGACACTATAACCTTTATCAAGGATAACCTCCACAGCTTTAAAAAGGGAGCTATTGTTTGTGATATATGTGGAAATAAAAGGGGTATCTGTAGTGCACTCACGGCTCTTTGTGCAAAGCACGAGCTTTTTTTCGTCGGCACACACCCTATGCAGGGGCGCACATCAAGCGGTTATAAACACTCTTCGGCCACCCTGTTTGACGGCGCTTCGATGATAGTATGCAGAGATGATAGTACCGACGAGGACGCAATTGCAAACGTTAAGCAGCTATCCTACGAACTTAAATTTAAAAAGGTTGTTACCTGTACCCCATCGGAGCATGATGCAATGCTCTCCTACACATCACAGCTTGCACATATACTATCCAGCGTATATGTACAAAACGAAAAATCGCAAAAACATATAGGCTTTTCCGCCGGTTCCTTTAGGGATTTATCCCGTGTTTCGGAGCTATCGGCAGATATGTGGAGTGAGCTTATGATTAACAATAAGGATAATCTTTTAGCCGATATAGAGTGTTATGAAAAGATACTGGGCGATTTTAAGCAAAGCCTACAGGTAACAGACAAACATCGGCTACACGGGCTACTCTCTAATGGAAACAGCATGAAGCTAAGATCAAAGAAAGGTCATCAATGATAATCTCGGTAAACACATCAAGAAATTATGATATAATGCTTGATAGTAACATAGTTACAAAATTTGGCGGTATTGCCGCCGATATCTTCGGCTGCTCTAAGGCCGTTATAGTTACGGATAGTAATGTGGCATCGCTCTATCTTGATAAACTATCAAATAGCCTTACAGATGCAGGGTTTAAGGTGATAAACTTTGTATTTCCTGCCGGAGAGAACAACAAATCCTTGGCAACTCTCGATAAACTATTAACCTTTTTAACCGAAAATATGATAAATAAAGGTGATCTGCTTGTTGCGCTGGGTGGAGGAATTGTTTCCGATCTTACCGGATTTGCCGCTAGCTGTTATCTGCGGGGTATGCCCTATGCAACGGTTGCAACATCGCTTTTAGCGGCGGTAGATGCCTCTATAGGTGGCAAGACAGCGGTAGACCATGCAGGGCAGAAAAATAATGTGGGTGCTTTCTATCCACCCTATTTTGTAATGATAGATACCGACCTATTAACTACACTCCCCGAGCAGGAACTAAAAAACGGGCTTGTGGAGGCCATTAAATCCGGTGCACTGCTTGATGCAGAACTCTTTAACAGGTTTTTAAAACCGATAAATAACGAAGATTATACCTATATAATCGAGCGTTCCTTGCTTGTAAAACGCCATTATGTTGAGCAGGATGAGCTTGATAACGGGCTTCGGCAACTTTTAAACCTCGGGCATACACTCGGCCATGCGATAGAGGCCGAGAGTGGATACAGCATACCACATGGGCAGGCAGTTGCGGCCGGCATGGTTGCAATACTTAGAAGCGGGGAGGCGGCAGGTTTGACAAAAAAAGGTGTTAGCCTGCTGGTAGAGAATGTTCTCTCGGCTCAGGGGGTAGAATATACACTCCCCTACCCTATCGATAAACTTGTTCCACATATCGCAGGCGATAAAAAGATGAGAAAGAGTAGCCTAAGTTTAGCACTTTTAGAGGATATCGGACAGGCATTTGTGCATAAAATAGCGCTTTCGGATGTAAGAGATTTTTTGAGGAAAGGTAATTAATGACTATAGCAACTGTAAGGCCGGCAGAACTAACCGGCAATATCAAGGCAATCTCCTCCAAATCAGATCTACACCGAGCAATTATTGCCGCATCGCTATGCGAAACTCCGGTTAAGATATACTGCAACACACTTTCAGCCGATATTGTTGCAACGGTTGCCTGCCTTAACTCACTTGCCGCTAATATAGAGGCTTCGCAGGTTCAAGGTGGTTATGTTATATCGGTTGCTACCGGGCATAAAGCACCAAAAGAACCTATATGCAACTGTAACGAAAGTGGCACTACACTGCGTTTGCTAACCCCTGTTGCGGCGGCTAAATATTCACATGTAACCTTTGAGGGGCAGGGACGGCTTGCCCAAAGGCCCATGGAGCCACTTCTTAGCTGTATGAGAGAGCATGGGGTAAGCTTTAGCCGTGATACATTGCCATTCACTATAAAAGGACACCTTAAGCCCGGAACATATAAGATTGCCGGCGATGTAAGCTCACAGTTTATAAGTGGCCTTTTGTTTGCCCTACCGTTATTAAAAAAACGTAGCAAGATACTTCTTACAACAAAGCTGGAATCGGCTCCATATGTAAATATGACTACCGCAACACTTAATAACTTCGGCGTTAAGGTGGATAGTGTTCCGGCAGGTTTTAGCATCGAAGGGGGTCAACGGTATATATCACCCAAAGAGATATATGCAGAGGGTGATTGGTCTAACGCCGCATTCTGGCTCTGTGCCGGTGCTATATGCGGGGATGTAACCGTGGAGGGGCTTAAGTTCCCTAACACAAATCAGGGTGATGTTGTTATACTAAAGTTACTGCGAAACTTTGGTGCCGAAATCTACCATACAACGAAAAACAAGTTAACCGATATAACAGTTAAAAAAAGCAAGCTAACCGGTATCGCTATCGATTTAAGCCAGTGCCCTGATCTAGCCCCGATACTTGCCGTTGTTGGCGCCGCGGCAGAGGGTAGTACTATACTAACCGGCGGCGGCAGATTAAAACTAAAGGAAAGTGATAGATTACTTACCACGGCCGAGCTGATAAACTCGCTCGGTGGGGAGGCTAAGGTGCATAACGATACTATAGTTGTAAAGGGTGGCGGCCTGAAGGGTGGCACCGTTAACAGCTATAACGACCACCGTATCGCCATGGCAGCCGCGATCGCCGGTTGTTTCGCATCCGGCCCGGTAGTGATAGAGGATGCAAAGGCTGTGGAAAAATCCTACCCCAATTTTTATAACGATCTAACTAAACTCGGAGGTAGTGTAGATGTCCTCTAACTTTGGAAACATCTTTAAGGTACAGATATTCGGGCAGTCTCACTCTGCCGGTCTTGGTGTTGTTATGGATGGCGTGCCATCCGGTGAAAGTATCGATATCGACAAGATCGAGCAGTTTTTAATGCGCCGTCAGGGTGGCAAAAAACACTCAACGCCACGTAAGGAGGCAGATACTCCCGAGATACTCTCCGGCCTTGTAGGTGGTGCAACATGTGGTGCCCCACTTGCGGCGATTTTTCATAACGCTAATACGCACCCCGGTGCATATAGCGAGCTTTGGGATACCCCTCGCCCATCCCACGCCGACCTTACTGCGAGGCAACGGTACCATAATCCCGACCCTACCGGTGGCGGACATTTTTCCGGTCGTTTAACTCTGCCGTTATGTTTTGCAGGTGCGGTAGCAGGCCAGATACTTGCACGCAAAGGCATATTCGTTGGGGCACATATCGGCAGCTGTGCCGGCATTGATGATGTTAGGTTTAATGCAAATCAGCTAGAACCATCGTTATTTAAGGCCATAGCCGAAAAGAGTTTTCCAACAATATGTGATGATGCCGCTGGCAAGATGGGGGATGCCATAGAGGCTGCCGCTAAGCTTGGCGATTCGGTAGGCGGTGTAGTGGAATGCGCCATTACAGGGCTACCTGCAGGTATAGGCAACCCTATCTACGAGGGGGTAGAGAGTGCCCTTGCAAAGGTTATCTTTGGTATACCGGCGGTAAGAGGGCTAGAGTTTGGGGCCGGATTTGAAGCTTGCAGAATGCGTGGCAGTGAACATAACGATTGCTATGAGCTTTTAGACGGCAAACCCATGCCGGCAACAAATAATGCAGGCGGTGTTTTAGGTGGCATAACCACCGGTGCACCGATAGTGTTTAGGGTTGGTTTTAAGCCTACACCTTCAATATCAGCAAGGCAGGAGACATTAAATATTAAGACAGGCCAAAAGCAGGTTCTTAATGTAGGTGGCAGGCATGACCCATGCATAGTATTGCGTGCAGTTCCGGTAGTGGAGGCCGCCGCCGCATGTGTGCTGCTTGATCTTATGCTCGGCGGCGAGAGAGGTGATATATGATTCACAGCAGTGATTATGAAAGGTTGACTGTAGGGCTTGTAGGAGAAAGGCTTTCACATAGCCACTCCCCTTTAATTCACGGCCTACTGGGCAACCCCTACTACAGACTTTTTGAACTACCACAAAATAGGCTTGACGATTTCTTTTGTGGTAGGAATTTTCATGCGCTTAATGTTACAATCCCCTATAAAAAGGATGTAATTTCTTACTGTGATAGCCTATCAACTATTGCAAAGCGTTGCAACAGTGTTAATACTATTTTAAACAGAGATGGTAAGCTACATGGTTATAACACCGATTTTATCGGATTTATAACCATGCTTAATTTTTACGATATAGATGTTAAGGGTAGGTCGTGTGCCGTTCTTGGCAGTGGTGGTGCCGGTGGCACGGCCGTAGAGGCATTAAAGGTAATCGGCGCAAAAAGTGTTGTAACGGTATCTCGCAGTGGGGAGTACAACTATAACAACCTTGAGCGGATTGCTGATATAGAAATACTGGTAAATTCCACCCCGGTAGGATTAATGGGGCGCAACGATGATATGCCGGTAGACCCTACGAGCTTTAAACGCTTAGAGGCGGTTGTCGATCTAATTGCAAACCCATATAGAACCGAGCTTGTAAGCCGAGCCGCAAACCTTGGGTTAAAGGCCGCCGGCGGTGATTGTATGCTTTTTGCGCAGGCTGTAGCAGCCGCGGCGTTATTCTTTGATAGGCCGATAAGCCTTGCCGATTTTGGTAGCAGATATGCCGAATACCGCAGGCATGCCGGTAATATTGTGTTAATAGGTATGCCGGGTAGCGGTAAAAATACCGTGGGCGCATTGATAGCACAGAAGCTATCTATGAAGATGGTAGATACCGATGAGCTTATAGCACAAAGGGCAGGTATAAGCATACCTGAAATATTTGAAAAGCATGGTGAGGAATATTTCCGCAACCTTGAAACTGAAATAGTGGATGAAGTTTGTGAGGAACGTGGAGCTGTGATCATAACCGGTGGCGGTGTGATAGAGCGTAGCAAGAACCGCGCAAGGCTACGCCGTGCCGGAATGGTATTTGAGGTTATTAGGCCTTTAAACGAGCTCAGCCTAAGGGGTAGGCCTGTATCTCAGAGAGATGGGGTAGCAGCCATCTATGAGCGCCGTAAGCCGCTGTATGACGATTGCAGCGATTACTCTATAGACAACAAAGCACCGCAACAACGTTGCGATGCTATCGTTCAAAAATTTTATGATGAGTGTATGAATACTGTGGTTAACTTAGGAGAATTTGCAAAACTTGTATAGAGCTAGGATATATCCATCGGTACCCATTCCGGTAATCTGCCCCATACATGCCGGTGCGGTTATAGATTTTTTTCGGAATTCCTCACGGACATATACGTTAGAGATATGTACCTCTATAGCCGGTAGGCTTGCGGTTTTGATAGCATCCCTAATAGCCACCGAGGTATGGGTGTAGGCTGCAGGGTTTATAATAATTGCATCAAAACCCTTCTGCGGTGCATCGTTAATTGCACTGCATAGCTCGCCCTCGTTATCACTTACAAAAAAGGAGACCTTTGCCGAAAGGGCATCGGCCTCTTTTTTTATTCTATCACACACAT
>CAYJOX010000056.1:571-9424 GCA_964371915.1 uncultured Oscillospiraceae bacterium | reverse complement strand
GTACTACAAGAAGTGTTACAAAAATTGAAAATGCAAATAGAATTGCAAGCTCGTTTTTTGATTACGACCTTATCTCTGCGGTGTTTAATATTCTTTACGAAAAAAATGGCGATAATGATTCCATCAATCTGGCGCTTAGCTATCTATGCCAAAAATATAATGCGGACAGAAGCTATATTTTTGAAACTTTAGATGATTGCCTGACACTAAATAATACATTTGAGTATTGCAAGGAGGGCATCGGAAGTGAGATTGAAAACCTGCAGGGCATTCCTTATGAATTATTTGCAGATTTTCTTGACAAAGCACATAACGACATTATATATTCTAACAACCTAAGAGAAACCCTAGAGCAAGACAGGGCTTTTGAAATTATGGATGACCAAGGCATTCTGTCGTTTGTTCATGCACAAATTAAACGTGACGGGAAGATGGTGTTCTTCCTAGGGTTAGATGATTGCACGAAAACCAGAATATGGACAGAGCGAGAGATTAACAGCATACAGTATATTGGCAAATTTTTATCGATAATTTTACAGGGGGCAAAATTAAGAACAGAGCTAAGCGAGCTTGCAAATACACTAACAACAAAACTGGATGA
The DNA here is from genome assembly GCA_964371915.1 of uncultured Oscillospiraceae bacterium. GTDB lineage: Bacteria > Bacillota > Clostridia > Oscillospirales > Ruminococcaceae > CAYJBH01. The sequence goes on along the minus strand of CAYJOX010000056.1, from coordinate 8,823 downwards.
TGAGCATTTCCTAATGAACTGTGTTGAAATGCTACATTCGGGGAACGAGCCGAACAGCTCCCTATTCTCTTTACTTGAAGCGGTAACAAATTATTATGATGCCGAGAGAAGTTATATATTCGAAGTATCGGAGTGTGGCAAATTTATCAGCAACACCTATGAGTATTGCAAGGCGGGTTATACTCCATATAAAGACAAACTACAAAACCTACCTATCGAGGAACTTAACGTTCTGCTGAACAACTGCAAGACACAGGGGGCGTTCCATCTAAATATAAACGAGGTTGATAAAAGCTCACTCGAGTATCAGCTTATGGAGCTTCAAGAGCTCACCGACGTAATAATAGGTTCAATTCAGGTAAAGGGCAAGGAGATAACAGGTTTTGTAGGCGTAGACAACTCGTTGAAAAACAAGGATAAAACCTCAATAATCAGTACCGTTTCAAAGTTCACCGCAACTTTTCTTGATGAAACGGAGTTTGTAACAAGGCTCAACAAGCTAAGCTATTACGACACTCTCACAGGCGTTAAAAACAGGCAGAGTTATAATCTTGCACTGAAGGAGATTAATAATAGCATCGAAAGCTTAGGCATTTTATATGTTGATGTTGCACAGCTTCGTTCTATCAGTGATACTAAGGGGGTAATGTTCGGTGACGGTGTTTTAATAAGATTATCGAGTATCCTACACGAAATATTTAGCGATAGTGTTTTTCGTGTCGGCGGCGATGAATTTGTGGTGTGACTTTGAGAGAAAAATTGTTTTACTTAAAGAAAAGCTGGCACCGGAAAAAGATTTCAAGGCATCCATCGGGTATACATGGAATAGGAACTTTGATTATACAGGAAGCGATTTAAGTAATGTTAACGAGTTTAAATCCTACGATCGTATTCTAGTTGAAAATTTGGAAAACGAGATAAAATCCGGTAAATACATTGTGCATCTACAACCGCAAGTTACACTTTCTACCGGAAAGATTGAAAATGCCGAGGCACTTGTAAGGCGTATAGGTGCAGAAGGTGTGCTCCAACCACCGTTAAACTTCCTGCCCTTTTACGAGAAAGAGGGTATTATTTCAAAGATAGACGAGTTTGTGTTTGAAACGGTTTGTAAAGCCATGCAATCATGGAAAGAGAGCGGCGTTAAGGCTCTGCCCACAATGTCTGTCAACTGTTCACGCATTACCGTTTCAAAAAAGGGTATTGCCGAAAAGCTTTCAAGAATATGTGACGATTACGGTGTCGACCACTCAAAGCTGATTATTGAAATAACCGAGGCAGCAGATGGGCTGGGAGAGGATGTTTTAGCCGAAATAATCAAGAATTTTTCGGCTGCGGGATTTTTGGTTTCACTGGATGATTTTGGAAGCGGCTATTCTAACCTAAACTCGCTTGTAATGTCCGATTTTGACCAGATAAAGATAGACATGAAGGTGATTGGCGGTATACACAAGGATAAAAAAGCCAAACTGTTGGCAGAGGTTGCCATCTATCTTTGCGATGGCCTTAACACACCTAGCTCGGTGGCGGAGGGTGTTGAGGATAAACTTCAACACGACATACTGTGTGAAATGGGCTGTGACATAGGGCAAGGCTACTATTATGCGAAGCCTATGCCAATCGATGAGTTCACGAATAACTATATAGGCTAAAATTCAAAGAAACGCAAAAAACGGCGAGTAACTTCGCCGTTTTTTATCTTTATTATTTTAGTTTATTTCAGCTATTACTCGCCTAGCTTGCTGAAATCGGCCACACCGTGCTTACACAACGGGCAGATAAAATCATCCGGTAGATCCTCGCCCTCATGAATAAATCCACATATATCACAAACCCAGCCGGTAACCCCTTCGGTGGGTGGCTTTGGCTTAACATGTTCATGGTAGTAGGCGTATGTCATACTTGGTTTATCGGATAGCACACGGGCCTCGGTTATCTCACAGATAAACATGCCGTGTGTATCTATATCCAGATAGTTTACCACCTTTAGTGAGATAAGGGAGTTTATATATCTTCCTAAAAATGCAACGTTATTATCGGAGCGCAGCTTATCTACATCACAAAACTTATCTACATTTCTTCCACTCCTAAAACCAAAGCACTCAAAAACGGAGAAGGGAGCATCTGTCGATAGGCAGTTAATGTTCATAACACCGCTCTGCTTTATAATATGGTGTGAGTAGTTTTGTTTATTAATGGTAACGGCGATACGCCCGGGGGTATCGGTGACCTGTGATACAGTGTTTACGATAAGGCCGTTGTCACGTTTACCATCGCTGCAGGTGATAACATAAAGCCCATAGCCGATTTTAAACAGGGCACTTAGATCGTTTTTGTTTGCCTTATCGGAAGACATAGCTATATAATCACGGCAGAGTTCGGCCGCCATATTATCAAGCTGCTCCGAAGATTGTGCATCTAGGGTAGATTTTATCGTAATGTTGTGTGAGATAAAATCGATATTTTTGCATTCCGATAACGATTTTTTCATTATCTTGTTTGCGAGGGGAGCCCAACTTCCGTTCTCGATAAGCCCCACCGTTCTTTTTTGAAAATTCCTCTCACAAAGGCCGTGTATAAAGCGGTGCATAGAGGGGAAAATTCCGGAGTTGTAGGTTGTTGTTGCAAGCACAAGTTTGCTGTATCTAAACGCATCGGAGATGGCAAGAGCAAGGTCGCATCTGGATAGATCGTGAACTACTACCTTTGGGCAACCCATATCGGTGAGTTTTGTCTTTAATATCTCAACGGCGTTTTTGGTGTTACCGTATACAGAGGAATAGGCAATTACAATGCCATCATCCTCCTCGGTATAGGATGACCATATCTTGTATAACGATATATAGTGATTCAGATTATCCTTTAGCACCGGCCCGTGCAGAGGGCATATTATAGATATATCCAACGATGCAGCCTTTTTAAGCAGGGTTTGAACCTGTGCACCGTATTTGCCAACTATGCCTATATAGTAGCGGCGTGCCTCGTCGTCCCACGGCTCATCGGCATCGTAGCGGCCAAATTTGCCAAAACCATCGGCCGAAAACAGCACCTTATCATGGCTATCATAGCTAACCATTACCTCCGGCCAGTGCACCATAGGTGCAAACACAAAGGTGAACTCATGGCTACCTGTATTTAAACTCCCACCATCCTCTACAACTATTCTTCTATCCTCAAAATCGGTACCAAAGAACTGCTGTATCATATTAAATGTCTTGTTGTTAGCCACTATTATGGCCGCCGGATATGTCTGAGCAAACTTTAGAATGTTTGCACTGTGATCCGGTTCCATATGCTGTACTATAAGATAATCGGGCGATCTTCCACCGGTGGCCTCATCTATATTATCAAGCCACTGGTAGGTGAATGCCGCATCTACCGTATCTATAACAGCAACCTTATAATCCATCACAACATAGGAGTTGTAGCACATGCCGTTTGGCACACTATACTGCCCCTCAAAAAGGTCTACCGAGGTATCGTCTACCCCTACATAAATTAAATCGTCTGTAATTTTTCTAATCATTTTCCACCTGTTCCTTATTCTTAAATGTATTATAAATATTAACACATCTATAATATCTACTTAATTAGTGTACATTCATTGTATCATACGATGTTTTAAAATGCAATCGATTTAATCAACAAAATTGTTTAGCTATAAATTATTGTCATTTTAGCAACAGAACCTAATAAAAGAGGGGAAATAACTGTTAAAGATGTTGTGCTAATCTATTTTGCTTGATGGTTTAAACGTTTAAAGCTGGCGGATAAAAAACTTGGTGATTTTAGAGAGGAGGAATTGCGGTTTATCGTGCTTATGGCCGGCGGCCAACGTAACCGAAAGGTTGCTGGCCGCATATCGGTAATAGCATGCATAGAATACTAACAGCCACGGCAGCTACTATTTTTCAAGCGCCGGATGGTCTTCTTTAGTAAATTTTGTCTTTCCGGTAAAGCAATCGGTACAGAACGAAAGCCTGCAAGGCTCACATGCGCGTTTTAACCCCTCGATGCTTATATAACCTAGGCTATCTGCCCCTATCTTTTTGCAGATATCGTCAACACTCATATTATTGGCGATAAGATTTTTTTCATCATCAATATCGGTGCCGTAATGGCAGGTATACAAAAATGGCGGAGAAGAAATTCTCATATGCACCTCTTTTGCACCGGCATTTTTAAGGGCGGTAATAATACGCTCGCTTGTGGTGCCTCTCACTATAGAATCATCTACGAGCACAATCTTTTTGTCCTTTATAGTATGGGTAAGAGGATTGAGTTTTATCCTTACAGCGGTATCCCTAAGCTCCTGCGTAGGGAAGATAAAGCTACGCCCTATATACCTATTTTTTACAAACCCTGTTGTAAGCGGTATGCCGCTGTGTGCAGCATATCCAGCCGCCGCATCCAGGCCGGAATCGGGCACCCCACATACAATATCGGCATCTACAGGATACTCCTGTGCTAATATTGCACCCATGCTGTAGCGAGAGCCGTATACACTAAGGCCATCTATGATAGAATCGGGGCGCGCAAAATATACATATTCAAATATACATAGGCCGGCACCCTTCTTCTTTTGTTTTAAAACTACCTCTCTATGGGTGATCCTGCCCTCCTGAATAACAACAATCTCGCCGGGCTGTACATCCTCTACCTTTTTAAATCCACCGGATGTTAGCGCACAGCTCTCGGAGGCTATTGCGGTGCCAAACTCACTCTCCCCTATACATAGAGGGCGATAACCGTTAGGGTCACGCAGGGCGATAAGCTTATTGTCATTTGTTGCAATAACAAGAGAGAATGCTCCGGATAGATAGCCACAGGCCTTAACTACACCCTCCACAGCATCTCCAAAACGGGTAATATAGTATGCAATAAGGGCGGATATAACCTCGCTATCACTTGTGGCAGAAAAGTTGAGCCCAAAACTTTTGAGCCCATCCCTGATATGATCGGCATTGGTTAGGTTTCCGTTATGGGCGGCGGCTATACGCCCGGTTAAGAATTCCACGATAAAAGGGCCAACATTCTCCTCACTGTTAACGCCTGTCGTGGAATATCTGGCATGGCCGATGGCAATCTTACCCTTAGGTAATTTTTGCAAAACTTTATCGGTGAAAACCTCACTCACAAGGCCTGTATCCTTATGATAAAGTATCTTGTTATCGGTTACAACCGCTATGCCGGCGCCCTCCTGCCCACGATGCTGTAACGAGTATAGGCCGTTGTAGGTAATGCCTGCCGCAATGTCGGAAAAGGAGGATACGCCAAAAACCGCACATTCCTCCCTAAGCTTATCATCAAAAAACATTATGCTATATCTCCTGTTTACAGATGTAAAAACATCAATTAGCTTCATTATACACCATAAAAACTGTTGGGTCAATGATATTAGACACTATCCTGTGTAAAAAAGGGTTATCGATAAATGAGAATAAAAAGTATAGAATTTTTCTTTGCAAATTCGGCGTTATTAACAATTGCCAAAGCACTATATGTAGTGGTATAATCTTTGAGTAAGACATAATATTGTGCAAGGAGTTATAATGAATAACGCTACGGTCGGTGAAAACGCTATAAAGGTGCTTGAAAAAAGGTATCTTATAAAGGATTCAGAGGGCAACCCGGTTGAGACGGTTGACGATCTTTTTAGGCGTGTTGCGACCTCGGTTGCATTGGCCGATAAAAGATACGATGAAAAGGCAGACAGTGAAAAAACCGCAAAGGATTTTTTTGAGTTGATGCATGGCCTAAAGTTTTTACCCAACTCCCCTACCCTTATGAATGCAGGCAGGCCGCTTGGGCAGCTATCGGCATGTTTTGTACTGCCGATAGAGGATAGCATGGAGGGCATATTTGAGGCAATTAAGCAGGCCGCCCTAATACACAAATCGGGCGGTGGCACCGGCTTTTCCTTTTCACGGCTTCGCCCTGCCGGTGCGGCGGTAAACACAACGGGTGGCGTTGCCTCCGGCCCTATAAGCTTTATGCGTGTATTTAACATGGCTACCGAGGCGGTAAAGCAGGGTGGAACAAGGCGTGGCGCCAACATGGGTATACTGCGTATAGACCATCCGGATATACTGGAGTTTATCTCCTGCAAGGAGAATAACACCGATATAACAAACTTTAATATATCGGTAGGCATTACCGAGGAGTTTATGCAGAAGGTAGAATCGGGCGGGCAGTATGACCTTGTAGACCCTAAAACCGGTGAGCCGGTTGCATCGCTTAATGCGGCCGAGATATTCGATCGTATCGTTACGGCTGCGCACCACAACGGTGAACCGGGAATAATATTCCTTGATAGGCTAAACAAGGATAATGTCGTGCCCTCACAGGGAGATATAGAATCCACAAATCCATGTGGTGAGCAACCGCTACTCCCCTACGAGAGCTGTAATCTTGGCTCGGTAAACCTTGCAAGGATGCTAAAACAGGGTGCCGGCGGTTATGAGATAGACTATGCTCTACTGGAGGATACCGTTGCAAAGGCCGTGCATTTTCTTGATAACGTTATAGATATAAATAACTATCCGCTGGAAAAGATCGGCGCCGTAACCCGCCAGACAAGAAAAATCGGCCTTGGTGTTATGGGCTTTGCAGACATGCTTTTATACCTTGGCATACCCTACAACAGCGAGGAAGGTGTTGAACTGGGCGAAAAGGTTATGACATTTATAAACAATGTTGGGCATAAGGCCTCGGCCGAGCTTGCCGGCATAAGAGGGCCGTTCCCACTTTTCTACGATAGCATATTCAAGGATGGCACACCGCTTCGTAACGGTACGGTTACCACCATCGCCCCGACCGGTACTCTCTCGATAATATGCAGCTGTTCTTCCGGCGTAGAGCCTATCTTTGGTTTTGTTTATATAAGAAATGTTATGGATGGAACCGAGCTAATAGAGGTTAACGAGATACTAAAAGAAAAACTACAGGCTTTAGGCATATACAGCGATGAGCTAATGCGCCGTATAGCCGACGAGGGGACGATTGCCCATATAGAGGAGATCCCCCATGATATACGCAGGGTGTTTGTCTGTGCCCATGATATATCCCCCATCTACCACGCAAAGATGCAGGCTGCATTTCAGCGTGCAACCGACAATGCGGTGTCTAAGACGGTAAACTTCCCCTCTACCGCAACCAAGGAGGAGGTAGCAGAGGTATATATGCTCGCCTACAAAGAGGGATGTAAGGGAGTAACCATCTACCGTGACGGTAGCCGCGAGGGGCAGGTGCTTAACATAGGAAGCGTTAACAACGCCTCCGGCAATGTAGAAACACCGGATGGTACAATTATAGGTGAGTATGGTAAACTTCTGCCAAGGCCTAGGCCGGAGATAACAAGCGGCTTTACCGAGAAGGTAAAGATAGGCTGTGGCAACCTTTACATAACCGTTAACTATGATCAACACGGCATCTGCGAGGTGTTTACCGCAACCGGCAAGGCGGGCGGGTGCCCCAGCCAGAGTGCGGCTACCGCAAGGCTTATGTCGGTGGCGCTACGCAGTGGAATGGACATAGGCGAGCTGTATGACCAGCTTAAGGGCATACGTTGCCCCTCCACCGTAAGGCAGAGCGGCATGTCATGTACCAGCTGCCCCGATGCAATAGCAAAGGTTGTAATGAAGGTTGACCGCTTTATCAAGGATGGTCAGGTAGGCCTTACTACCCCCGCCCCCGAGACAAAGCCGGTTATGGCCGTAAAGCAAAAAACAGCCGAGAGCGAGCAACCTACCAGCTATAACTTCTGCCCCGAGTGTGGCGCCGAGGTTCAGCACGAGGGTGGGTGTGTTCTCTGCCGTGGCTGTGGGTTTTCTAAATGCGGGTAGGCTAAAACATCGTTAGCTGTGTGATATCCTGCGGTAAATCATTAATATAACTAAAAATGCTCTGCTCACCGTAGAGCATTTTGTTTTGCGCGCAAAAATCTTTTATAAGCCGAGATAGCCTTGCGTTAGCAGGGCTTTTTATCCCGTAGGATGACCCATATCTTTTTATATATTCCCTTTTTAGCTCCGGAAAATGCTGTGTTAGTTTATCGTAAAAATACTCTCTGTTTCCATAACGCAAGGTCATGCCGATGCCAAACGTTAATATCCCCTTAACCTTTGCCTCTTTACAGTAGTTTAGAATACCGTTAATATTATCTGCGTTATCGTTAATAAAGGGTAGTATAGGTGTTAGCCATACAACCGTTGGTATGCCGGCCTTTTGCATCTCCTTGAGTACCTCAAAGC
>CAYJOX010000056.1:0-561 GCA_964371915.1 uncultured Oscillospiraceae bacterium | reverse complement strand
GCTCTACTATCCTACACAGCTGTTCGTCATAGGTTGTTAAGGTAAGCTGTACAACGCATTTAGATTTTTCGTTAATGTTTCTTAATAGATCTATATCCCTTAATATTAAATCAGATTTTGTAAGCAAACTAACACCGAAGCCATGCCGCTCTATCACCTTTAGGCAAGCCCTTGTGTTTTTCAGCTCTGCCTCTAACGGTATATAGGGGTCACACATCGCTCCGGTGGTTATCATGCACCGCTCTTTTCGCCGCAAAAGCTCCTTTTCCAGTAGCTCTACAGCATTTATCTTTACATCTATATCCTCGAAGGTATAGGTTTTTCCGTATATCTCGCTCCTTGAATCACAGTAGATACAACCATGGCTACAGCCACGGTAGATGTTTATAACATTCTTTTGGGATAGTATGCTCTTTGCCGTTATCTCGTTGATAGGGCACCTCCGCTAAAACTTACCGCTACGGCCACTAAAGCCTCCACCACTAAAGCTTCTGCCACCGCCACCGCCACTGCCGCCACTGCCGCTCTTGGATATTCTTGTTCTGGTGGTGGTAGTATGGG
>CAYJOX010000055.1:6043-9460 GCA_964371915.1 uncultured Oscillospiraceae bacterium | reverse complement strand
AAATCAAAAGAGTAATTAACGAATTGGCCGAAAGGCAGAAAAGGTGGTAGCTATGATATCGAAATTAAAACATTTCAAAATAAAAAAACAGGTGACCTTTTTATCGTTACTTTTGGCTTTGGCGGTAGCGGTATTCCTAAATTGGCAATATGCAACCGGAGATTCGGAGTTTAGGCTTGCAGAGGATGAGGCTATTGCAACCGAGCTTACCGTGTACCCTATAGAAAATGCAAATGCTAATGCTACAGATAATGATGATACAAAGAATTATGGTGATGCACAGCTTGTTAATCTAAGTAAAGAGGAGGGGATGGAGTATTTTGAAGAGGCCAGGCTATCCCGAGAAAAGGCACGTGATGAAGCACTGGAAAAGATGCAAAAGGCGTTAAAGGATGCAGAGCTTTCCGATGAGGAAAAGGCTGTTTTAACCGAGACGTTATCCCAGACTATAAGCAATATAACGATAGAGGATGAGATAGAAAGCCTTGCAAAGGCAAAAGGCTTTTTAGAATGCATTGTATATCTCGACGGCGATGAGGCCGATATGGCGGTAATGACAAAGAATAGTAGCCTTACCAAAGAGGAGGTAATGCAGCTGAGAGATATTATAATAAGCAAGACAGATATCGAAGCTAAGAATATAAAAATTGTAGAGGTTAAATAGTTGCTCTTTTTATTTAACTGTGCTATAATAGTTTAAAAGATGTGAGGCAAACCTCACCGGTTATAACGCTTTTTTGGTGCTCTTTGGTCGGTGAGTTTGACTTTTATCAGCTAATTAAGTAGATACAGGGGCTTAACGTATGGATGTATTAAAGGATGAGAATGCCGGTGGCAGAGTGCAGGTGTCTACCGAGGTTATTTCTAACATTGCCAGAATAGCCACCCTAGAGATTAAAGATGTAAAGGGTCTATCGCGCGGTAATTTAGGCTTAAAAGGCTTTCTTTATAGGGTATCATCTGCTAATCCCGTAACCGTTAATATTTCGGGGGGCGTAGCGGAGATTGATGTGTGTATAATAGTGGACTTTGCAACTAAGGTGCGCAGTGTTGCAAAATCGGTACAGGAGAATGTAAAGTCTGCAGTGCAAAACATGACAGGTATTACCGTAGCTAAGGTTAATGTTATCATTAGCGGAATTACAACAAAACAGGATTTGGAGCAGGACATTTAGTTTAACTAAAGCCTATGAATAAAAAATGAATAGAAAACAAGCAAGAGAAAACGCATTTATCTCAATATTTTCAGCCTCTTTTGGCCCGATAAGGGCTAAAGAGGCCGCTTTGGGGTTAGCGGAAATATCCGAAATAGAGTATGACGATTTTAGCCGCTCTATCTCGGAGGGGTTCGACAATAATATAGATTTTGTTGATGAAAATATAAAAAGAAATCTAAGAGGGTGGGAGTTTGAGCGCCTGCCTAGAGTATCGGTTGCGGTGCTTAGAACAGCAATAACCGAACTTTATTTTGCCGGTGATAACCCTGTTAGTGTAGTAATAAACGAGGCGGTAGAGCTAGTTAAGAAGTTTGGAGACGAAAACGACTACCAATTTGTTAACGGCGTGTTATCTGCAATTCAAAAGCAGAGGGAACAGAAAGATGGAACCGATTAGCATAACTGCGTTAAACCGGTATGTAAAATCATTACTTGATAATAACGAAATCCTTGCAGATTTAACTATTTCTGCGGAACTTGCCTCCTTTCATCTTCACCGAAAGACGGGGCATTGCTATTTTATACTAAAGGATAACGAGAGTAGCATTAAGGCAGTAATGTTTGATAGGGATGCAAAGCGGCTATCCTTTGTGCCGGAGGATGGTATGCAGTTGCTCGTAAGGGCTAAGGCTACTATCTACCAAAAGGATGGCAGCTTTCAACTATATGTTACACATATGTTTTTAGATGGTGCAGGCGCACTAAATGCAGCATTTTTACAGATGAAACAACGTCTTGAAAAACGTGGTTTCTTTTTGCAAGAGCATAAAAAAACTTTACCACAGGTACCAGCCTGCATAGGCCTTGTCACCTCAAAGGATGGAGCCGCACTGCATGATATACTTGCCGTTGCAAGGCGGCGCAGTATTACAGATATTAACTTTGTATTATACGATGTTCCGGTTCAGGGTGCGGCAGCTGCAAAGCCTATTGCGGATGCAATCGAACGCCTTGATAAACTACCTTATATAGATATAATAGTAGTAGCTAGAGGTGGCGGCAGTGCAGAGGATCTTTTTGTCTTTAACAGCGAGCTTATTGCCGAGGCAATATTTAACGCAACAACGCCTATAATGTCTGCCATAGGGCACGAGATTGATACGGTAATAAGCGATCTCGTTGCCGATATACGTGCTGCAACCCCAACCGCCGCCGCAGAGATAATTCTGCCCGACCCTTCGCAGCTTTTATATCGCTATAGCAAGGCTAGGGAAGGGGTAAGCCTAGATAGGGTTTATCGTGAAATTAATAATGCAAAACTAACTACAAAAGACATTGCTCTTGAACTTAATGAACAGCTTTCGATGCGCCTTAAAAACAATATTGCCAGAGTTGAAAATTTAATGCACCGATTAACTGCATACAATCCGGCAAATGTTTTAAAAAAGGGGTATGCGGTAATGCGTAGCGAAAATAAGATTGTTTCAGATGATATTATTAAAAAGGGCGATAGAATAGAACTTGAAACATCAAAACTATATATTGAATGTTCTGTAGAGGATATTAAGAGGAAGAATTAATGAAATCAAAAACATTTGAAGATGCACTTAAACAGCTTGAAGAGGTTGTAGATAAGATTGCCGATGAAAACACCGGTGTCGAACAGCTTATACCCCTCTATGAGCAGGGGGTAAAGCTTGTAAAAGAGTGTGAACAACGTCTGCAACAGGTTGAGGTAAAGCTAACGATGTACAGTAAAGATGGCGAGGTTGAGGATGTATAACTATAAAGAACTATTTGTCGAATATAAAACAGCGGTTGAGCAACAACTTATAGAGGTAATGAACATGATGCCTAACCGCAACTGTGATGTCTCTAAGGCGGCACAGTACAGCCTTTTTAACGGCGGCAAAAGAATTAGAGGGGTGCTGGTTCTTGCGGTATGTGATATGCTTTGTGGTAGCTACGACAAGGCACTAAACCTTGCGGCCGCTGTAGAGATGATACATTGCTATACACTTATTCATGATGACCTACCCTGCATGGATGATTCTGATAAAAGGCGGGGGATGCCATCCTGCCATATAAAATATGGTGAATCGACAGCACTACTTGCCGGAGATGCACTGCTAACACATGCGTTTGGAATTGTGGCAACGGCGGATATACCGTCAGAGAAGTTAAATACAGCAGTACAGCTTCTTTCCTACACTGCCGGCCTTGGGGGTGTTATCTATGGTCAGGAGCTTGATCTTAAGAA
>CAYJOX010000055.1:3125-6033 GCA_964371915.1 uncultured Oscillospiraceae bacterium | reverse complement strand
GCCATTAACGAATCGATGATGAGGGAGACCCACCGAAATAAGACAGGGGCTCTTATTTCAACCTCTGTGCAGTTTGGTGCCATTGCAGGGTCTGCAAACAGCCATGAATATCTTACCCTACGTAGCTTTGCCTATAACCTTGGGCTTGCATTTCAGGTTATCGATGATATACTTGACGGTATAGGCGATGAGGAAATTTTGGGTAAACCGACAGGAAACGATACTAGCAGTGGTAAAACTACCTATTTTACACTTTATGGCCAGGAGAAGGCGCAGGCATATGCAAACTCGCTTGCAGAAGAGAGTACGAGCGATTTAGAGCAAATTTTCGAAGACAAGGCTGTCTTCCTACTTGATTTACAGGATGAACTACTTGAGAGAAGGAATTAAGATGTCGCCACTTCTTGACAAAATAAATTCACCAAAAGATCTATCGGGCTTAAGTGACATTGAGTTAAAAAAATTAGCCGATGAAATACGAGCTTTTTTAATAGAGAGTGTTGTAGATACAGGCGGACACCTTGCCTCTAACCTTGGCATGGTGGAGCTTTCTTTGGCTTTGATGATAGTGTTTTCATCAAAGCACGATAGGATTGTATTCGATGTTGGGCATCAATGCTATACACATAAAATTTTAACAGGTAGGAAGGATGGTTTCCCAAAGCTACGCCAAAAGGGCGGGGTTTCAGGGTTTCCATCACCAAAGGAAAGCAGTTATGATTGTTTTATTACCGGGCACGGAAACACAGCATTATCGGCAGCTGTCGGAATGGCTAACGCAAAAAAAATAAAGGGTGAACCCGGCACAGTAGTTGTAGTCGTTGGGGACGGTAGTTTTGGCGGCGGCATGGTATATGAAGGTATGAACAACATATACGGCCTTGATAATCTTATTGTTATACTAAATGATAATAAGATGTCTATCTCTAAAAATGTAGGTAACTTTTCAAGGTATCTTAACAGCTTTAGGCTTTCGGAAGAGTATGTGGGTGCAAAACAAGGTACCTCTGTCACCCTTAAAAAGATTCCTGTCATGGGTGATGTGATTGTAAAAGGCCTACGTAATATAAAAACAACCGTTCGCCAAGCACTCTATCATGATACATTTTTTGAGATGATGGGTTTTCAATATTTTGGCCCGATAGACGGGCATAACCTAACTGAAATTTGCAATATATTTTCAAGGATAGAAGACCTTGATTCGCCGGTATTTATACATGCAATCACCCAAAAAGGTAAAGGTCTTAAGGAGGCTGAACAAAATCCGAGAGATTTTCATAGTGTATCCCCAAAGATTATCAAAAAGGATAAACAGAAAAGGGATTACTCCGGCACATTTGGTAATATATTATGTCAGATAGCCGAGGAGGATAAACAGCTTGTTGCCATAACGGCTGCAATGAAGGATGGAACGGGGCTTTCTAAGTTTTCAAAACGCTATCCTAAAAGATTTTTTGATGTGGGGATGGCTGAACAACATGCTCTTACCTTTGCTGCCGGCCTTTCAAAGGAGGGGCTTAACCCGGTGGTTGCTATCTATTCTACATTTCTCCAGCGCGGTTATGATCAGATATTAAACGATATCTATCTAAATAGTGTAGATGTTTTGTTTGGCGTCGATAGGGCTGGGCTTGTTCCGGCAGACGGAGAGACGCACCAAGGTATCTATGATGTTGCTTACCTTAGCCAACCTGTCGGTTCGGTTTTAATAGCTCCCTCTAACTATAATGAACTTAAACATTGGCTTAATAAACTTTGTAGCATGAAAGGCATACGCTCAATAAGATACCCCAGAGGTCAGGAATCGGAAAGTTTATGTAACCATGAATGTACCGGAGCAGATTTTGACCTGCTTTGCAGGGCGGATAAAGCCGGCTGTGCAATAATAAGCTATGGCGATATGGTGGCGGAAGCCATAAAGGCTAACGAGCTTTTAGCTGAGGATAATATCTATTGTGATGTTATTAAGATGATTAAACTTTCTCCATTCCCTGCCGATATACTGGATAGTATAAAAGACTATAAAACTATAATCTTTTTGCATGATGATATTGTTGCCGGTGGCATAGGGGAGAGGATGTGTGCATTGTTGCAGACTCGTGGCTACATAGGTAAGTTTATCGATATAGTCATAAGCGCAGAGCATATTCCATGTGGTACAGTTGAGGAGCTACGGCGAGAGTTAGGCCTTGATGCATAATCGGTTGCTGACGTTTTAAGAGGTGCTAATGGCGGTTAGATTAGATCAATATATTGCTGAGGGTTATAATCTCCCATCTCGCGAAAGGGCTAAATCTTTTATTATGCAGGGCAGATGCTTTGTAAACGGACAAAAATCCGATAAGCCGGGATACCAGGTAAAGGAAACTGATACTGTAGAGCTAAGGTTGCCACAAGAGGGGTTTGTAAGCCGGGGAGGATATAAACTTAAGCAGGCAATAGAGATGTTTGACCTTAAACTTAACGGACATTGTATGATGGATATAGGTGCATCTACCGGAGGGTTTACCGATTGCGCCCTACAAAACGGTGCATCACATGTCTATGCGGTAGATGTTGGGTATGGGCAGCTAGACTACCGTCTACGTAACGACGAGAGGGTTACCTGCCTTGAAAGGACGAATATTCGCAACCTGCAGGCCGATACCATTCAACATAGAATTGATACCTTTACTATAGACGTATCTTTTATATCATTAAAGTTGATCTTCCCGTTGCTTGAAAAATTTTCGAATAAGCAGTATAATGTTATAGCACTTATCAAGCCACAGTTTGAGGCCGGTAGGCAGGAGGTGGGCAAGAACGGTGTTGTAAGAGATAAAAAGGTCCACAAGGCTGTAATCACCACATGCCTTGAATATGCGAGCGAATCGGGCTTGTTTCCATTTGGGCTTAGCTACTCACCTAT
>CAYJOX010000055.1:0-3115 GCA_964371915.1 uncultured Oscillospiraceae bacterium | reverse complement strand
AATAACCACAGACGTTAAAGCAATGGGCAAGTTAGGTAATATAGAGTTTTTAGTTGCCCTAGCTCCTGTTGAAACCGATATAGCTATTGACGTCGATGCTGTTGTAGAGGAAGCGCATATTAACTTAAAAGAGGGTGTATGAAAATTCTGATAGTTAATAATCCCGAAAATGCCGTTTCGGTATAGCTTGCAAAAAAGATAGAGGCACTTTTTTTATCGCAAGATATTAGTTGCACTGTGTACAAAAAGGATAATTTTATCGATTGTGATTATGATTATGCTGTAACTGTTGGTGGTGATGGCACCCTTTTACATGCTGCCCACCTATTAATGAACAAGGAAATACCCATTGTTGGTGTAAATGTAGGGCGTTTAGGATTTTTAACCGCACTTACTGCAGATGATTACAAGAAACTGATACTCCTTAAAACAAAGGAATTTTTTCGTGAAGATAGGTTGATGCTGCTAGCAAGATGCAAAGATTTTACAGCTGTTGCATTAAACGAGGTACTGCTTGCAGGTGGTTCGCTTGCTAAAACTGTAGATGTTGAGGTTTATTGCGATGATAGCTTAGTGTTTGGCTATCGTGGTGATGGTGTAATCGTATCAACCCCTACAGGATCAACCGCCTATGCTCTTTCGGCAGGAGGGCCGATAATAGATAGCGCACTGGGTGCAATCTCGGTAACCCCACTTTCGGCACATGGGCTTGGAACCCCTCCGATGGTGTTTTCGAAGGATAGAGTTATCAAGGTAAAGGTTACCGCCTCCTCAGGGGCAGTTAAGCTTTGCGCAGATGGTAAGGATGAGTGTACATTAGAGGATACTGTCACTATAACCTGTAATGACAGATGTACTCCTCTTATCTTCTTTAGTAAAACCGGCCAGTTTTCGGCAATAGACGATAAGCTACGAGGGAAGTGAAATGCTTTGTGAACTGACAATTGAAAATATTGCGGTTATAGAGAAGGCGACCGTTAACTTTGAAAAAGGCTTTAACGTGCTTACCGGTGAAACCGGTGCGGGTAAGTCGATCGTCATTGATTCGGTGGGGGCACTCCTAGGGCATCGTATCGGAAAGGATGTAATTAGAACCGGCGCCTCAAAGGCGACAATATGTGCCGTTTTTAAAAAAATTCCACAGCAGGTGGCCGATAAGCTTATTAACCTTGGCTTTGAACAGGAAGAACAGCTGATAGTTACAAGAGAGTTAACCGGGGATGGGCGCGGATCGGTTAGGGTTAATGGCCGGCCGGCACTGGTATCTATGCTAAAGGAATTCATGCCGTTGCTGTTAACTATTCATGGTCAGCAGGATAATTACAACCTTTTATCTCCCGAAACTCAGCTAATATTGCTTGATCGTTATGGTTCATTACAGATTGTTAGGCAGGAATACAATGATGTGTATCGAAAGCTTTGTGAATATATAAAACAACTTAACAGACTTTCAAACAACGAGGAGGAGAGTAGGAAAAGGTTGGAGCTTTTAACCTTCCAGGTGGATGAGATTGAGAAGGCAGGTTTTAAGGATGGTGAGGTAGAGCAGCTACAGGATAGGCGCTCGGTATTACTTAACCTAGAAAAGATTGTGGCCGCGCTATTTGGTGCCAAACAGGCTATTAATGATGATGAAGGTGGCTGTCTAACTGCTCTTTCCGGTGCAAAAACATCTCTAAGCGGAATAAAAGAAGGTAAGATAGAACAATTTTCAAGAAGGGCTGATGAGCTGTATTACGAACTTCAGGAGCTATCGGCCGATATTTCAGATGAACTTAGCCGTATAGAGGCCCAGCCTGGTGAGCTTGAAGATACAGAGCATCGACTTGATGAATTTTATCGATTAAGGCAGAAATATGGCGAAACCTTCGCAGATATTTTAAGCTATCAAGAAAAGGCGGTAGCCGAGATTTCCGAAATAGATAACAGTGAGGAGCGTATCGCTCAGCTTGAGGAGGAGATAGAAGCCCTGGGCATAGAAGCGGAGAGGCTTGCAGATGGCTTAACAAAACAGCGAAAGGCAGCATTTAAAAAGCTACAAGGAGAGGTAGTTAAATCGCTTGCACAGCTTAACATGCCTGGGATGAGATTTGAGCTTTTTATAGAGCATAAATCACTTTCTAAAGATGGCTCGGATAACATTGAGTTTTTAATAGCTACAAATCCGGGCGAGACACCAAAGCCCCTATCTAAGGTTGCCTCGGGCGGTGAGCTTGCAAGAATTATGCTTGCCCTTAAAAACAGCCTTGCCGATGCAGACGATATGCCGACGGTAGTCTATGATGAGATCGATACCGGAGTATCCGGCTCGGCATCCTATAAGATAGGAAAGATGATGAGGAGTACGGCAACTAATAGGCAGGTGCTTGCGGTAACCCACTCGGCGCAGCTTGCATCCTTTGCCGATAATCATCTATTAATTGAAAAATCAACCGATAAACAATCTGCAAGAACAATCATGACATCACTAGATAAGCAGGGGAGAGTGATGGAGCTTGCTAGAATTATGTCGGGGGACAGTATAACAAAAACGGCGGCTGCAAATGCCAAGGAGCTGCTTATGACAGCAAGAAAGGAACAATAATGCAAATTTTTGAGGAGTTAAAGGCAAGAGGTTTGATTGCACAGGTAACCGACGAGGAGGAGATAAGGGAGCTTATTAATGCCGGAAAGGCTACGTTTTATATCGGGTTTGATCCCACTGCGGATAGTTTGCATGTTGGGCATTTTATGGCGCTTTGCCTTATGAAAAGGTTGCAGATGGCGGGGAATCGCCCGATTGCACTACTTGGTGGTGGCACAGGCATGATCGGCGATCCTTCCGGGCGTACCGATATGCGAGATATGATGACCACCGAGACTATTAACCATAACATTGCATGCTTTAAAAGGCAGATGGAACGCTTTATCGAGTTTGGGGATGATAAGGCAATTATGGTGAACAATGCCGATTGGCTTTTAGATCTAAACTATATAGAGCTACTACGTGAGGTCGGCGCCTGTTTCTCTGTAAACCGTATGCTTGCGGCAGAGTGCTATAAACAGCGTCTTGAAAAAGGGCTTTCCTTCTTTGAGTTTAACTATATGATAATGCAGTCCTACGATTTTTTAGAGC
>CAYJOX010000054.1:0-9512 GCA_964371915.1 uncultured Oscillospiraceae bacterium | reverse complement strand
AGAGATAAAGAACGATAAAACTAAAATAAAAAAAATAGCGATTAGCTTGGTTATGGTTGTAGTATCCTGCTTTATTGGTGTAACCATTGTAGCTTTCCCACAAAGTATTATTAACTATAAACATACCGGTGACATAACACCCCGTATCACTACCGAAAGATTTAGCGAGCTTTACTATCCCAATATGGACAATTTACAGGAACAGCAGGTGTTCTGGGGTTTATATATTCCACGTTATGAAACCTATGTAGGGCCGGCAGAACAGTACCCAACCCCAGCTGTGCGTTTTTATGATAAAACTGCAAGGCAGCTTATAGAGAACGAGGGAATTAGCGATACTGAGTTTACCTATGGCACCCTTATAGATCTATTAATAAAATACCCACTGGATGTTATTGCTATATATTCTCGCCATATAGTAAGCGCCCTTACTCCGGTTTTTAAGGAAGCATATATCTATGATCTTGATGAAAATAAAAGCGTTAGGGTAATGGTGAGTATTATATTGTGGATATTATCTGCAATTGTATATATATCTAAATCAGAAAACATTAATATCAAAAGCTTTTTTAAAGACAATTGGTTTGTAGTTTTAGCGTTGATAAGCTCATGTTTCTTAACACTTGCAGGTGCGGTAGAAATTAGATTTTTTATAATTCTACATCTTTTGATGTATTTCTATCTGACACAGATAACAGATATAAAAAAGTTGCTATCCTTTACTAAAAAACACTGGTTGCCGGTTACAATTGCCAGCGGTGTAGTGTTTTTGTTGTGGATTTCTTCGATTTCGAGCATACTTTCCAGTGCAGAGCATTTAGTAATTACCCTAAGTTAAGTTTAAGGAGTACAGTTGAAGATAGATAAGATACAAAATAATTTTACAGCCAACCATACATCCATAATATTAGGTTTAATATTTACTATAACTATACCTGTGTGCTGTGTAATTTTTGCGGCATTGCAAGGGATGAGCATTCTTGATATTAACCCTTATGCAACTGCCTGGAACGACGAGGCAATATATTATAAGCAACTTGAGGGTGTTTTGTCTCACGGTTTCCCACAGGGATATTTTGGTTATAACGAATCAACCGCAGAAATAGGCACCTTTGGCGCATGGAGCCCTGTAATATTAATTCCATATGTTATATTAGGGTTTATCTTTGGCCTTTCTCCAACCTATATCTATCTATTTAATATTTTAATGGTAACCGTTGCAAGCCTTGTATACTACATAGTTGCAAGACCAAACAAGTTACAGGTTGTCTTTTTCTATATCTTTATGATGGCTTTACCTATAGCTATTAGATACACATTATCTAATATGGTAGAGGCACTATTTTATGCAGGAGTAATTGTTTTAGCAGGGATAGTAGAATACTGCAAAAAAGACAGGTATGATATAATTACAATAATAATTTTTTATGTCATTATACTTTTTCTTGCGTTATGCCGCCCATATTTAGGTGCGTTTATACTATTTCCCTTGTATTTTCATCTAAAGATAGCGGATAGAAAAATAATTCCAATTTTATATTCTTTAGGGTATGTTTTGTTATTTATTATCGGTTATTTTATCACCACCCTATTAACAGCACCATATTTATCTGATATAGTTAATGTTAGCTTTCTTAGTATTTTAATTGATAAGGGGATGGCTGAGTTTATTGCTTACTTTATCAACCTTATTTCTACAAACGTTATTTTTGTAATAAATGGAATTGTTGATGTTATAATATTAAATAGCAATTTAGAATCAGATATTGTATATTTCACCTTTACATAATTTATATATTTAAACAGAAGAATAAAGATAAAACACATGATTTTTATATTGCTACACTTAGCGTTGTTATTGCATTTGTAATATTAATTGCAATGATAATGCTATATTCCCCTTACCATGGCTCAAGGCATTTAATAATAATTTTAGTTTTCTTAGGTCTTAATTTTATAGGTTTTATAAATGATAAAAAATTTAAACTTAATATTAGTGCTTTGGGGGCTGTAGTTCTAATATTAATGGTGTTTTCATGGAATTTAACCGTAAAAGGTGGATACATGTATGCACTACCACAGTATGAAAATGATTTGTTCTCAACTACACCTATTGATAGTGATGCGAATTTGTTGACGGATGCATTTACAGTAGATTCTGCCGGTGTAAACTGGGATAATACCGTAATGTTCTTATTAGATGGTACCAGTATAAACTATCTTTATTCATTACCGGCCGGGGCAGGAATACAGATTGTGCATCAAAATTATATTATGCAAGAGGAAGGCGGTTTTGCAAGTAGATATGCTATTACCACAAATTCTGATTATTTTAGAGATTGGATGTTTTATAAAGGATATGCACCTTTGGTTACTGCCCAGGAATACATTCTTTATGAAAGATTTTGATAGAAACTATACTAACCCGCCACCACTCTCATAGGCTGTATTGTAAAAATATCTTATACCCTGGACTACCTGCACAGCATATATAGATAACCCCATATATAGCACAATACCTTTACTATATTTTATTAATATGTATAACGACATTATTGTTGCAAGATGTACGGCAAGCATGTAGCCCCAAAAATAATCGCCTGCGCTTACCCCTGTCTGGTATAAGAAGTATGCTTGAAACCAACCGATAAGTGATGCAACCAAGGAGATTACATAGTAACCTTCTTCTTTAACATGTTTGTATCCTACAGATGTAAAAATATAAATAATTATAATGAACAGTGAAAGTGTTGCTCCAACTGCAAATGTTAACGGTAGAGATGTAGATGGATCACGGCCAAAACCAGGGGCAAAGCCAAAACTTGTTTCGATACTACTCGAATTTGCACGAACATAAAGGTATTGTGCTATTAAAACAACGATTAATGGTATAACCGATAGAAGCAAAGGTATGCCTACATTTAAAAGCCTATTTTTAAAATCCTTTAAAATATAAACTGCAATATATAACCCCATTGCCGGAACAAGCACTATGGCAAAGCTAGGCTTAGCATAGGCGCTTAATACTAATAGAGCCGAAAAAAGTGTTAATAGCACTATCGGCTTTTCACCCAATTTTAACTGCTCAAACGCCTTGATAAAGATATAAAAAGCAAAAAGCATTATTGGGCGTGATAGTATAGTGGTGGGGTTATGCCAAACATTAGGGCTACCTACCGAAAGATACAACACCCCCCCTGTTAAAAAACCACCAATCCCAAAAAAGAATACAGAAAAAATGCTGATAACATCAACTAGGTATTGTTTAGCTACCGAAAGATGATTTTTTAGAAAATTTGTAAAAAGTAATCTTACAATAAGCATTGTGGCCAAGGTGGAATAAACTAATACAATCGTGCTGGATAGTGCATAGTTATCCTCGATAAATATCTGCACAACCTTTACTACAAGATGGTAGAGCATATATGCGTATATATGCCTATGTTTCTCGATAATCTCAACAATTTCCGGGCTTGGTGAATTATTAAACAGGGCAGATGCTATAATATTGTGTACAATAATATCGGAAGCAATATCGCCCGCAGCCCAGGTATAAAAAATGTTTATAATAGGAATAGCGGCAATTGCCATCATTATATAGAATGGCAGTATACTGTAATTTTTAGTGATAGTATTTTTAAAAGACAAGATAATTTTCCTTATGTTTTTATTACGGCGTATTATTTACCCAATTTATTTGACCTTGCATAGAAAAACATATACTGTTGCATCACACCTGCAAACCCCTCATATAGATCAAGCGGGAACTTTCCACCATAATAGGTATTTACTGTGTTTATAATCCACACATCCTCCGGAAAAGCCGCAAGGCGGTGATAGCCGAAAAGCCTAACACAGTTTGCAACCTTAATACCAACACCATCAAACTCTAACAAGGCTTTTAAAATTGTATCGTCATCAAGCTCGTTAAAACTCTCTAGCGGTGTTTTCCCTTCGGCAACGCTACGTGCTGCCGATAATATATATCTCGCACGGTATCCCACCGAGCAGGATAGTATCTGTTCCATACTGCAAGCTGCAAGCTGCTGTGGGGTAGGGAAAGCATAAATCCCGCCCTCTAGTTCATCACCGCAAAGCTTACAGATAGCCTCGATAGATGTTTTAATTGCCGGAATAGATTTGCGCTGTGAGATAATAAATGATATAAGTGTCTCAAATAAAGGTTGCCTTAGTATCCTTATGCCGCTACCATATGCTGCGGCATTTGTTAAGAAAACATCGCTTGACGGTATTGTGTTGATGAAATCTGCATAATCTGTTTTAAGGTCTAGATAATCTTTCCAGTAATTATTAAAATCATCTTCACTGCAGTCCATTCTTATCGTGTTTTCGGTAAGCTGCCACAATTTTAAAATCTTGCCATCGGCAACAATTCTATAGTAATCGTTAAACAGGTTAAACCTGAAACACTGGCCGCTCTCGGAAATCTGCGCTAAATTAAAGTTATCTACAACTATTTCTATCATAATACCTTATTTATTTCTTACTGAATATCCGTATAAGATTTTAGTCCTATACGGATATTTGATTACTACTATTCTAATGTTCCGACTACAGGTAGATCCATCTCTCTGCCATCAGCATGTGGGAATACATCGGTGATGTCTGTTCCTGCCATCTGACCACCATGCGAACCGGATGTCCATGAGGGGTGATTAGTTACATCATACACTACACCATCAATTGCTATGTATGCCGGCATGTCATCCTCACCGGTATATGTAGCAAGTTCATCTAGAGTGAAAACCATTTCAGGCTCATCTGAAGTTTCTTGTGCCACGGAGTCTGCCGTATCATCTGTATCTGCCTGGGCCTCAGGCTGTGACTGCTCGGTAGGTTGTGATTGTGCCGCTGTATCCGCTGGATCTGGTGTACCTGTACAGGAAACAAGTATAAGCGATAGTATCAACACTGTAATAATCAATAACCGTTTCATTATTCCTCCTTAACTAATATTTTATGTTTTTTATTATAGCAAACGATAACTATTACTGTCAAGCAGTGCACCGGTGGCGTTATTGACATTATGATGGCAAATAGGTATAATTGAATAATTAAGAAAATGGGATTACAATAATGATAAGGGTTTTGCACTGTGTCGTAGGGATGAACTATGGCGGCTATGAGGCGTTTATTATGAATGTCTACCGAAATATAGACCGAAAAAAGGTACAGTTTGATTTCTTAACAAGCCTTGAGGGTGTCTATGATAATGAGATAATAAATCTTGGCGGAACAATCTACCGTATACCGTTCATTACAAAGGTTGGGCCGTTTAGCTATAACAATAAGCTAGAGGCCTTTATAAAGGAACATCCGGAATATAAAATTATTCACAGCCATATGGATAAATTTAGTGGCATGATTATGCGTGCTACAAACAAACATGGTGTTCCTGTAAGGATTGCCCATAGCCACAACACACAAAACGAGGGTGGGATCGCCTATCAACTTGTAAAAAATTATTATGGTAAAATGATTAATCGCTACTGTAGTGAGCGTTTTGCCTGCTCGGATGACGCTGGGCGTTGGATGTTCGGCACACAGCCGTTTACCATTGTTAATAACGGTATTGATGTTAAAAAATATATAAAAAATGAAGAAGCACACCAAAAAATACGTACCGAGCTAGCTATTAAAGATAGGTTTGTTGTTGGCCATGTAGGGAGATTTTCGGCACAAAAAAACCATGAGTTTTTATTAGATATATTTGCAGAGATAAAAAAGTTAAGGCCTAACGCTACCCTGCTACTTGTAGGGGCGGGTGAGCTAAGGCAGGATATTGCACAAAAGGCAAAAACTCTTGGGTTAGATAGTGATATTATCTTCTATGGCTTAACAGATAAGGTTGAAGAAGTATTACAGGCCATGGATGTATTTGTTTTCCCCTCATTACATGAGGGGCTCGGAATAGTGCTTGTAGAGGCGCAGTGTGCCGGCCTTTACTGCATAGCATCAGACAGTGTACCGGCCGAGGCGAATTTCTCCGGAAATGTTGAATTTTTATCACTTGAAAAAAAACCAACCGAATGGGCGGCCTGTATCCTAAAAGGTAGTAAAATAGATGCCGATATAGTACAAAAGGCAGCCAACGCCGGATATGATATACCAACTACCGCTAATTTTCTGCAAAATTACTATCTTAATTGTACGGGTGAAATGTGAAGAAAATTCTTTTTGTGCTTGACTTCATATACTCCGGCCATACAACAAATATCCGTCTAGCTCAGGCTGTTGCCACACAGCTTAAGGCGAGATATGATGTATGGTTTTTATGTAATGCCGATAAGAACCCTATGCCTACAGAGAAGGTTATTTTATTTAAAAGCTATGCCGATAAAACATCCTATGATACCGTAAACAAGGTGCGGCGCGAGGGCGGGGGAGCCTTTGGCATTGCTATAGAGCTTGCCAAGAAACCTAAGGCATTACTAAATGTTGCTACTACGGTGCTGCTAAAGTATAGCCTCGCCGAAAAGGTGTTTAAAAAGGAGATAGAAAGGGCTTGTAAGCAGCAGGATTTTTATGCAGTCATCTCTGTATCCTGCCCACATTATAGCATGTTTGCAACTGCAAGCAGCGATATTAAGGCTAAGAAGATCGCATATATCATGGATCCCTATGGTGGCAATGCAACGATGCAATATGCCGTTAGTCGCAAAAAAGAGATGGATTTTTTTAAAAAGATTGACAGTGCAGTTATAACCGAGCAGATGTACGACTATTACAGCAAAAACAAGCTTAAACAGTACATTAATAAGATGACGATTGCACAGTTCCCTGCGCTTGTTAGAAAGGAAAGCATCGGCCTAGATAGTAACAAGATTATATGTGCTTTTGTGGGTAATCTATATCCGGCTATCCGAGACCCAGGCTACCTATTTACCCTTGCAGGCAGGTTGGATGAAAACATATCATTTAATTTTACCGGTGGTGGTTATGAAGGGTTTAAGGCAGGATACCTTGAAAGCTTTGTAAAAAAACTTGATGGGCGACTATCGCTTAACCCGGCCGTAGATAGTAAAGAGGCTGATAGAATCCTATCAAGTGCAGATGTACTAATTAATATTGGTAACTCGGTAGAGAATCAGCTACCCAGTAAGGTTATAGAGTATATGGGTTTTGCAAAACCTATACTTAATATTTATAAAACAGATGTCTGCCCCTCTCTTGGGTATTATAAAAGACATCCACTTGCATTTAATGTAAAGGAAGGGGATTTATCGGATAGTATGATAAATCAGGTGAATAATTTTTTATTACAGGCTAGGGGTAAGACTATACCTTACGAAGTAATTGAAAAGATGTTTGTAGAGGCAACCCCTACCTATGTGGCAAAGCAGTTTGATAGAATTCTTTTGGAGATATAATGAAGATACTTTGGTATGTTAATATAGTAATGCCAAAAGCTGCCCGTAAACTTAACCTTAAAAAAGCTGCGGGAGGTGGTTGGCTGGAAGGCCAGGCCGATGCAATTTCAAAAAAAGAGGGTGTAACCCTTACTATCGTGAATATTACCACGGCGGTAAATAAGATAAAAACGGTAACCGTTGATAAGGTAGAGTATATACTACTACCTACAAAAGAATATCTTAAATCGTTTAAAAAGGTTATAGGCAGAGTAAAGCCGGATTTATGCCATGTTCATGGTACCGAATATATCTATAACACCGAGATTATTAACTACCTTGCCGATACAGGAGAAAAATTCACCCTATCGGTTCAGGGGCTTGTACACCGCTGTGCTATGCATTATTGTGATGGATTGCCAGAAAAATATGAAAAGATTAATCCTATAGTTAGCTTTGTGGGCTTTTTATATTATTCTGATAGTATTGCAGGCACTAAAAGCAGGTTTGAGCAACAGGGAATACAGGAAATTAAGGCTCTTTGCAATAGCAAAAATGTTATAGGCAGAACCGATTGGGACAAAAAATCTGTTTTAGAGATAAACCCCAACGTTAACTATCACCATGTAGATGAAAATTTAAGGGAGTGTTTTTATAATGGTGATCTATGGTGTTATGAGGATTGTACTAAGCACAGCATATTTGTATCACAGGGTTTTTATCCTATTAAAGGGTTACACAACCTATTATATATCCTTCCACAGCTTATAAAACGGTACCCCGGGTTAACGGTGCGTGTAGGTGGGCAGAAAGCATATACCTTAGGAAATAGCCTACTTGATGTTGGAGTGGATTACTTCTTTGAATATCAATCCTTTATAAAAAAGCTTATAAAACAATATCGGCTAGAAGATTACATTACATTTACAGGCCCTTTATCGGCCGAGGAGATGAGGGATGAATACCTTAAAAGCAACATCTTTTTATCCTGCTCTACCATAGAGAATAGCCCGAACTCGGTTGCAGAGGCAATGATACTGGGGGCTGTGGTTGTAGCAAGCGATGTAGGGGGAACATCTACCCTTTTAAGAGATGGTGAAGGACTTCTTTTTACAAGCCTTGATAAAAAAGAGATGTATGATAAAATATGCTATGCGTTCGATAACCCAGAAGAAATAGGATCAATGGCAAAAAATGCAGCCGCACATGCTGCTAAGACGCATGATAAAAAGAATAACATTGAAACTTTGTTAAATGTATACGACAGTATCGTAGTTAAGGAGCAATAATGGAAAAACCACTTGTTTCTGTTGTAATTATAACATATAATCAGCAACGTTATATTCAACAGGCAATAGAAGGAGTGCTGCGTCAGCAGGTAGATTTTAACTATGAACTGATTATATCTGATGATAGTAGCAGTGATGCTACCCCTGATATTATAAAACAATACGAAGATAACCATAGTAACATAAAAAGTATATTAAATAAAAAAAATCTTGGCGCAAGCAAAAACTATATGGAGGCGACAAAAACTGCTTATGGCGATTTTATTGTGGTTTTTGAGGGAGATGATTATTGGATAGATAATAATAAACTTGCTAAGCAGGTGCAGTTTTTACAACAAAATCCAGAGTATTTTGCAGTTAGCCATGTTTTAGAGAAAAGGGATGACGATAATAATTTTTACGGAACTGCCCCAGATGATAAAAGGATAGTTGGAGGTGATGCGACCTTAAAGCTATTCCTAAGTGGCATAACTTTTTCCTGTATGGCAACGATGTATCGCAACATCTTTAAAGATGAAAAAAAACTAACCAGATATTACGGTTATATCACCGCACACAGAATGGTGGCTGACTTCCCTTTATGTATGATTTTTTTAAACGAAGGTAAGATAAAGGTGTTAAAGGACAGAATGTCGGTGTATAGGGTAAGCGGTGAGGTTGCGAACGAAACAAGCTACAATCGCCAGACAACAGCATTAAATAAATTAATCGATCACCTACAAATTATTGATATCAGTAACGAATTTTATTGTAGAAGATATAGCTTTTTAGGTGTTTGCGCTGAAAACCTATTTTATTTCTTGTTAGGTTGTATGATAAGCAGAGAGTTTGGAACAATGATAAGAGGATATAA
>CAYJOX010000053.1:0-9553 GCA_964371915.1 uncultured Oscillospiraceae bacterium | reverse complement strand
TGCTATAACCTCCTCGGTGTCGGTAACCAGCGGTTTTTGAGAAAGCAGGTGATTGCACCTTTCCACATTTACCTGTGCCGCAACAAGTTGGGAAAGGGTTCTTGCCAGCTGCTGTACCGGCATTGCCACAACAAGTGCATAGTTTATAAACACCGCAAGCCCGTCTATCCCAAGCTCCCCAAGAATTACAAGCTCACCGCCATAGGTTATAACAAAGGCAACCGCAACGGATGTAAGTGCGGCAACAATAGGTATAAACATTGCGCTTAGCATTATGGAACGAACAGAGCTTTGGCGCATATCCTCTGTGGTTTTCTTAAAACCTTGTAAATTTTTATGCTCTATTACCAGTGCTTTAGAAGTTTTAGCCCCAGTAATACCCTCGTTATACCATCTTGTTATCTCGGCATTAACTGCCCTCTCTTTACGCCTTGCAAGTAAAATTTTATGCTGGAATATATAGGTGAACACCGCAATAAACGGAACAACCGATAACACTAAAAAAGCAAGGCCGGAATTTATGCTAAACATCATGATGATATAGCCGGTAATACTGGCCACACCCCAGACAATATCTACAAGCCCCCATGCAAATATGGTTCCTATACGCATAGAATCGCTCATTACCCTTGCAAGTATAGTGCCTACAGGTGTTGTGTTGTAGTAGTTTAACCCCAGTATCTGCAGGTGTTTAAACATGGCGGATTTAATATCACGCGCTATGCGCATCTCCACCTTTAGCGCAACCTTAGCCATCATAAATGTATTTGTAGCCTGTATAAGAATAAGAACTATACACACGGCAACAAAGCTCTGCATACCGCTTGTTGTTGCCGGCACTATGAAATTTGCAACGGCAAAGCCGCTTAATAGTGGCATTATAACATCTATCACAGCCGCCAAAAACATAAAAAAGCCGAGGAGGACAATCTGGCCTCGGTATGGTTTTACATAGGGCATAATTACCCCCCATGTTTTAAGGGAGGACAAAGAGGTGTTTATCTTTTCATCATAGCGTTCTATCGTCAATCCTCCTCCTGTGCGCTTTGCCCTTTAAATATACGGCTATATATTCCTCCACTATCTTTTAGCTTTTTGTGGCTGCCAGTCTCTACAATTTGGCCGTTATCCATTACCAGAATTATATCGGCATTCATTACCGTTGCAATACGGTGGGTAATAATTATAGTGGTGCCCTTTACACGCTCGTTTATTGCTTTGCGTATCTTAGCGTCGGTTTCCATATCTACCGCCGAGAGTGAATCATCAAAGATTTTTATCGGTGTATTCTGCATCAACATTCTTGCAATTGCCACGCGTTGCCGTTGGCCGCCCGAGATAGTAACCCCACGCTCGCCTATAACCGTATCATAGCCGTGTGCAAAACCCAATATAGAGTCGTCTATCACGGCAATGCGGGAGTATTCCCTAATACTTTCTATATCGCCCGTATCGGCGCCATCCGAGATATTTTCTCTAAAGGTTTTGGAAAATAAGAAAGGTTCCTGTAAAACAATGCCTATGTTTTTCCTTAGATAATGTATATCCATATCATTTATGCTAACACCGCCTATAGTTATACTGCCGCTACCCTCCGGTAGCTCGTATAGCCTATCGAGAAGATACATAAGGGTGGATTTGCCGCTACCGGTAGAACCTAAAATGCCAAGGGTTTTTCCGCCCTCTAACCTAAAGTTTATGTTGCTTACCGCATGCGTATGTTCACGATAGCAAAAGTTAACATCCTTAAACTCAATATCGCCGGACATATCGGTAGTTTTAGGGTTTTTACAGGTCGGCTCACGTTCTGCATCAAGTATATCGAATATACGAACAGCGCTTACCGACGATTTACTCAGCTCTGAAAGTATGCGCCCAAGTTGGCGGATAGGCCAGACAAGCATCGAGTTGTAGTAGACGAAGGTGATAAAATCTCCGAGAGTGATAGTGCCGGCTACAGCCAAAAAGCTACCTACTACTATAATTACCACAATCTGAACAAACCCGATAAGATCACCAATTCCCCAGTTAAGCCCCATAAGTACACCGAGGCGTATCCAGTGGTTTGCAAACTCCTCGTTCTTCTTCTCGAACCGCTCGTACTCATAACGCCCGCGCCCAAAAGCACGAACAACATTAACTCCGGTAAGGTTCTCCTGCGCTATCGAGTTAAGCTCTCCTTCGCATTCATCTGCCAGTTTAAAATTATCACCTATTAGGCGATAAAAAATTATAGAATATATTAGGGTTATCGGTATAAAAATTAATGCAATAACCGACATAAAGGTGTTCATAGAGAACATTAAGATAAGTGCAACGAGAATAAGAAAAACTGTACGCACCAATGCCTGTAGATGCTCGGTAAAAAAGTTCTTAATTACCTCTACATCCATTGTGCAACGCTGAATAATATCGCCTGTCTGATGGTCATTATGCCAGCGATAGGGGAGTAGTTGTATATGTTCAAAAAGGGTGTCTCTTAGGCTGTTTAATATGCCCTCCGAACTAATGGCAAGAAACCGGCGTGAGGCAAAATCACAAAGGGCAGCTGTGATTGATAATAAGAACGATACAACGGCGCAAAGGATAAGGCTTTCGGCAAGAAAGTTTCTGCCGCCGGCATCCTCTATAATTTTCACTAAAAAGTCTGGTAGCGCAAAAGGCTCATTGCCTATAATGGAATCGACAGTTATTCTTACAACCTGTGGTGTTAGGTAACTAAAAATTACCGCAAGAATAATTGCGGCAAAAGATAACATTAATAAAAATCGATATCCCTTTGCAAATGGGTAAAAGCTTAAAATGCTATGTTTTTTCATATGTTTTAGAGTGTTGCAAGATGCTTTTTAATAGACAAAAAAGACTCCTCACTTATATCGTGCTCTATCTTGCAGGCATCGGCCATTGCAACCTCTGCCGTAACGCCAAGCTTAATTAGAAAATCTGTAAGCACCTCATGGCGCTGGGAAACCCTGCTTGCAATCTCCAACCCTTTATCACTAAGGGTTATAAAGCCGTTTTCATCTACAGCGATATAGTCGTTCTCACGAAGCTTTTTCATGGCAATGCTAACACTAGGTTTTGTAAAGTTTAGTTCATTAGCGATATCTATTGAGCGTACAACTCCATTTTTGTTTTTTAGAAATAAGATTGTTTCGAGATAGTCCTCGCTGGATTTGTATATATTCATAAATTTCCCCCTAACTATAAATGATATTGTATCACAAGCTATTGTAAAATACAATAAAGCTACTCTATATTCTTGCCACAGTAGGGGCAAAAACATTTTTTCTCGTTTTCCTCTTTCTCTAATTCTGCCTGAATTTTTAGTATCTCACGCTCGTGACGCTCGTTGTCAAGCTCTACGAAACCGGCCGAAATAATGCCGGTAGGTATGGCAATAAGCCCAAGGCCGAGGTACGCTATAAAACTACTAAAAAGTTTTCCGGGTACCGTTATCGGTACTATATCCCCGTAACCAACCGTGGTAAATGTTGCTACGGCCCACCATAAACCTGAAAAGGCGTTTTCAAACACCTCAGGCTGTGCCTCCGATTCTATGTTGTAGATAACTATTGCGGTAATAATTGTAAGTAAAAGAATAACCGACACAGAGGATATAAGAAGTTTACCTTTTCTTTTTATAACCTTATGCATAGAGGTTAGTGCGTTGGTATAACGGTGTAGCTTAAAGATACGCAGCAGACGAAGTATCCTTAGTGTATCCAAAAACCTTGCGTCTAAATCTATAAAAAAGGGCAGA
Organism: uncultured Oscillospiraceae bacterium; assembly: GCA_964371915.1. Taxonomy (GTDB): domain Bacteria; phylum Bacillota; class Clostridia; order Oscillospirales; family Ruminococcaceae; genus CAYJBH01. Next base: position 5,790 of record CAYJOX010000053.1, on the reverse strand, counting down.
TAAAAGGGGAGGATAGATACTAAATCTATTATAGCCATAAAGGATACTATGTATTTTATGCGGGACATAATTTTACCGGATTTTGGGTAGAGTAGATCACCTGTCCATACCCTGAGTAGATACTCAATGGTAAATATCATTACCGACACAAGCTCGATACTCTCGGTAAGCGTATAAAGAAAATCGGAGGAATGGTTAAAGGTTGTAATGCCTATGCCTATCACATTAAGAATAATTATCCCAACCACCAGCATATCGAAAATTCTACTGTAGGAATCATCCTTTGCGGCAGGGCTAATTATTTCAAAGATTCTTTTTTTCATTAGGGCACCATATAATTTAAATAATACTATTAAAATTAGTTTAGCATATAACTTTAGCTATTTCAATAAATTGCATCATAAATAAAAAAAATTTTGACAATTGAAACATTGCATTTTAAGCTTTGAAATGGTATAATTATCGAAACATAGCACAATAAATGAAGAAATTAATATTAAGAATTAAGGTTGAATATGAATAACGATCTAAAGAAATATCGCTTAGGTGATCTACTGGTATTTAAATCGGTAATAACCGAGGATCAGCTTGAAAAGGCTCTTGATCTCCAAAAGAAAATGCACAAATGGCTAGGAGATTGCCTTATTGAGCTTGGCTTTGTAACGGATGATGATATTGCCGGTGTGCTTGAGATACAGCTGGGAATACCCCGCGTAAACCTACGCAGTATACAGATAGCACCGGAGGTTATATCGCTTATAAGCGGTACTGTACTGCGCAAACATACTGCTTTGCCACTGGGTGTAAGCCCGGATAACCCGCACGTGCTTATAGTTGCCATGTCTAACCCGCTTGATACGCAGGCACAGCAGGACCTTGAGATAATAACTAACTATATAATAGAGCCGAGAATTGCCACTATCGGTGAGATTAACCTTGTGCTGGATAAATATTTCGGTAGTGACGAGGCGATGTCGGCTGCAGAACAGTACGCAAAGGAACGTGAAAGCCAGATAGCGCAGCTGGAAGCCGCAGAGGCTGCACAGCAGGCGGAGCTAGACAATGCGCCGATGGTTCAGCTTGTGCGCTCCATTATCGAGCAGGCGGTACGCCAACGTGCGAGTGATATCCATTTTGATGCTATGGAAAAGAATGTAAGAATACGCTACCGTGTGGACGGCGCCTTGATGGAGAAGATGCTGTACGATATAAACCTACTGCCCGGTATGGTAACCCGTATTAAAATTATGGCGGGAATGGATATATCCGAAAAACGTAAACCGCAGGATGGCCGCATTAATGTGATTGTAGATAGGGCAGAATATGATATCCGTGTATCGATATTGCCCTCAAGCTATGGCGAGAAGATAGTTATGCGTATTGCCTCCTCCCTTGCCCTTACCATGACAAAGCAGGAGCTTGGCATGAACGAGGAGGAGCTCAAAAAATTTGAGCATATGCTAAAAAATCCCAATGGCATTATTCTTATTACAGGGCCTACCGGTAGTGGTAAATCAACAACCCTGTACACCGCCCTTTCCGAGCTAAACAGTGTTGATGTTAACATTATCACGGTAGAAGATCCGGTTGAGGCGAACATTGCAGGCATTAATCAGGTGCAGGTTAATGTAAGGGCTGATCTAACATTTGCCTCGGCACTGCGTTCTATCCTTCGCCAAGATCCTGATATTATAATGATAGGTGAGATTAGGGATATCGAGACGGCAACAATCGCAGTTCAGGCATCTATCACCGGCCATCTCGTTGTAAGTACACTACATACAAATAGCTCTGCCGCTACCGTATCACGCCTGTTAGACATGGGTGTTGAATCCTACCTGTTGGCAGATTCACTTTCCGGTGTTATCGCACAGCGCCTTGTAAGGCGGCTCTGCCCCTCCTGTAAGAGGGAGCGCCCCGCTACCGAATCCGAAAAGCTACTCATGGGCTTTAGTGATGCCACTTTGCAAAGGCCTATCAATATCTGCGAACCTGTAGGTTGTTCCTTATGTAACAATGTAGGTTTTTATGGGCGTATAGGTGTATACGAGATTATGGAGATATCGCCCGAGCTAAAGGCGATAATAAGCATCCACGGCACAACCGAGACGATTAAAAACACTGCAATAGACAGTGGGATGAAAACCCTAAGGATGAGTGCAGTTAAGCTTGTGCTCGAAGGTGTGACAACGGTTGAGGAGATGCTAAAGGTATCTTTCGAGGAATAATAATTTGTTATAGAGTGGTATATTAAACGATATATCACTCATAACTATGTATAGTTGAGTTTTTTAAAAGAGAGGATTAGATGTTTAACTTTACAGATCTAGTAAGTTCGGCAGTAAAACTTAATGCATCGGATGTGCATATTACGGCTGGTATGCCACCTATAGCACGTATCGACGGTAAACTTGTGCCGATAGCCGAGAAAAAATTACTACCTCATGATATTGAGGAGCTTATAAAGGCTATAATGACCCCTATTTTAATAAAACAGCTTGATGACCTGGGTGAGGTGGATTTTGCCTTCTCGGTTTATTCTGTAGGGCGTTTTCGTATAAATGCCTTTACCCAAAGGGGTAGCTATGCCTTTTCGGCACGTATACTAAACTCCAACATACCGGAGCCGGATGCATTAGGCCTACCGGCATCAGTTGTGGAGATGTGCGATAAAAAGCGCGGGCTTGTGCTTGTAACCGGTGCAACCGGTAGTGGTAAATCCACAACGCTGGCAAGCCTTATTAACCAGATAAACAGGCGGCACAGCCACCATATCCTAACCCTTGAAGACCCCATAGAATACCTACACAACCACCAAAAATCGATAGTTAACCAGCGTGAGGTAGGGGCAGATACTAAAAACTTTCCCAATGCCCTACGCGCCGCCCTACGCCAAGATCCGGACGTTATACTTGTTGGTGAGATGCGTGATCTTGAGACAATATCTATCGCGGTAACGGCGGCAGAAACAGGGCACCTTGTATTCTCCACCCTGCATACCGTTGGTGCGGCAAACACTATCGACCGTATAATAGATGTTTTCCCGCCCTACCAACAACAACAGATAAGAACACAGCTAGCCGATGTACTGGAGTGTGTGGTGTCACAACAGCTTATTCCACTTGCGGACGGTAGGGGGCGTGTGGCCGCCTTTGAGGTTATGCTATCTAACCCTGCAATTCGCAACAATATACGTGAGGCAAAAACATTCCAGATACCATCGGTTATTCAAACAAATGCCAAGATAGGAATGAGGACGATGGACGATGCCTTGTTAGAGCTTTTCCAGGCCGGAAAGATAACCCACGATAATGCCCTTATCTTTGCACAGGATAGGCCAAACCTAAGCAAAAGGCTGTATTGACAGACGTTGTCGTTAACCATAAACTGGAAATTTAGTGCAACTTTAACATTAACTCACCAATAATGAACACTATTTTTTAAACATTGCTACACTTAAAACATTGCAATTTGTATTATTATACTATATAATGTTATCTGTAACTACAAAATGTCTAAATATATTGAATAATATATAGGAGAGTGTTATTTTGGCAACTTTTACTTATACAGCAATAGATCAGGCAGGGAAAGAGATAAAAGGTAGTATAGAGGCGGTTGACCTTGAACAGGCGAAAAGCCTTATCAAGGAGGAGGGTAACCTACCTATAACCGTATCTACCGGCAGTGTACTTACGAGAGATATTAATATAACCATTATGGAGGCTAAGCCAAAATCACGTGATTTGGCTGTTTTCTGCCGCCAGTTTGTTAGCATAACCTCGGCAGGTGTACCTATTACAAACGCCCTGGAGATGCTTGCGGAGCAGACCGAGAATAAGATGATGAAATCCGCCCTCTCGGAGTGCCTTGCCTCGATACAGGCGGGTTCCTCCCTATCGGAGGCGATGAACCTTCACCCCAAGGTGTTTCCTTATCTGCTTGTTACTATGGTTCGTGCCGGTGAGGCATCCGGTAGCCTGGATGTATCTTTCGGCCGTATGGCGGAGCAGTTTGAGAAGGATGCAAAGCTTAAATCCCTTATAATGAAATCATCGGTTTATCCGATAGTTATATTGGTTGTAGCAACGCTTGTTGTTATACTACTACTTGCCTTTGTTGTGCCACAGTTTGAGGCCATGCTAACCGATATAGGCAGCGAGCTACCGGCGCTTACCGTAGCGGTAGTAGCCGCCAGTGATTTTATCATAGAGTTTTGGTACATAGTAGCCGCCGTGATCGGTGGTGGTATCTTTACTATCTATAGTTTTGCCAAGACGGATGCCGGAAAGGCCTTCTTTAGTACCGTACAGCTTAAACTGCCGTTATTTGGAGACCTTGCGGTAAAAACAGCCTCGGCAAACACCTGCCGCACACTATCAACACTCGTTGCAGGTGGTATTCCGCTTATTAACGCACTGGAGATTGTTTCCGGTACCATGACAAACACCCAGTTTAAAGAAACCCTCATAGAGGCGAAGGACAGCGTTTCTATGGGTGCACCACTATCGGAGCAGTTTGTAACAGGCCAGCTATTCCCACCTCTCGTCTGCCATATGACAAAGATAGGGGAGGAGACCGGTGATATCGAGGGGATGCTTAACAAGGTTGCCGATTATTATGATGATGAGGTGGAGAATGCCACCGCCATGGTGATGTCCGCTATCGAGCCGGCCACCATCGTTGTGCTTGCCGTGGTTATCGGCACTATTGTGGGTGCAGTAATGCTGCCTATGATGGAGATGTACAACGCACTTGGAAACCTTTAAAGTTGATTAATAATTCGGAGTTAGGGGTCCGAATATTAATATAGATTAAAATTTTTATTGTGAAAGGAATTTATCTATGAAGAAATTTTTAGACAAGAAGCTTGCTCAGGCAGGCAAGAACAACAAAGGTTTTACCCTTGTTGAGCTAATCATCGTTATCGCTATCATCGCTATACTCGCCGGTGTACTGGCTCCCCAGTTCATCCGTTTCCTAGACGATGCACGTGTATCTAACGATATCTCCAAGGCAGCAAATATCGAGTCTTTAATCGTTGCAGAGGTTGCAGCAGGTAGACTTGAGAATGGTGACCAAGTAACCTGGACTCCGAACACAGGTACCATAGCTGTTACTGGTACAAACAACGTTGCAGTTTATAATGCTATTATGGGATCTTTCGGTGCTTCAAATGTTTCTGCTGCAACTGGAGCTTTAGCTGGTCTTGAGGGCGAGAGTAATGTTGCAGATAGTAACCCTGTAACATGGTCAGTTGTGGTTGACACTACTAACGATGTTTACAGTGTAACTGCAGCTCCAGACTACACAACCTGGAACGACTAATATCATCTAACGCAACCCTACCTTTCGGCCATGGGCGACTTGCCACTCGATACCCCCTAAATTGGGCGGCAACATATGTTTTAGCCTTATCGTTTTGGCCTTATGGTCTACATAGCATGGGTTGTTAACGGGTTTAATCCCGGTAGGGGAGCGCATCCCCTCAAAGGTTAGGGTGAAAGGTGAATAGACGGTAGTTTTTGCAAGTCAAGGGCTGTTTATAAACTTCGTCTTTCACCCAAAACCTTTGCAATCACGGTAATATATAGGATAAATCTTTTTATGGATCTAACCACCTTACCTTTTTATATCTTTGTTGCACTGTTAGGCGTTACTATCGGCAGTTTTTTAAATGTCTGTATACTGCGCATACCACAAAAGCAGGGGGTAGCGTTAGAGCCATCCCACTGTGTGCACTGTAAAAAGCGTCTAGCCTGGTGGGAGCTTATACCGCTGTTTAGCTAC
>CAYJOX010000052.1:0-9575 GCA_964371915.1 uncultured Oscillospiraceae bacterium | reverse complement strand
AAATTTCGGCAACGGTGATGTAGGGGATATATTGTGCTATCTTTCGTATCTCTGCCGCACATTGCTGCGCAAGCTCACGGGTAGGGGAGAGAATTAGCACCTGTACATGCTGTATCTTTGCATCCACCACCTCTACGGCAGGTATGCCAAAGGCAACAGTCTTACCGGTGCCTGTCTGTGAGCGTGCAAACATATCACATCCTGTGCGTATTAGTGGTATTGCCTCGGCCTGTACCGTGGTTGCATCGGTAAATCCCATCGTTTCAATTGCGCGTAGTATCTGCGGTTTAAGTGATAAATCCGCAAAGCTTTTTACATTCATAGTTATCCTTTGTTGTTGTTTTTATGTCGCAAAAATATACAGCACTGCCAAAAAAGCCGGCCGTGCCCTCTCTAAAACTTTGTATTTTTGCTATTCATCTCTAAACTATATACATTATAACACAAATCTTCAAAAAAATAAACATAAATATTATTGCATTAAAATATTAGCCGTGCTAAAATACAAATAATAACAATAATTATGAGGTAACGTAATGCAAAATAAAGAATGTGTATGCCCTAATATTCCCTGCCCACGCCATGGGAAATGTAACGAGTGTAGGGAGTTTCATTCCACAAATCAAAGCTATCCACTCACCTCATGTCAAAGAATACAGGCAGAAAAAACAATGTTAAGGACAACCGATAATGGAGGGCGGCAATGAAACATCTTGGTATAAATTTTGATGTAAAATGTATTCCTATGCTCGATAAAGGCTTTATGCCGATGCTGAAATTCATGAAGGCATTTGAAAGCAGTGCAAGCGAAAAGTTCTCTATCGCCGTTGAGCGAAGCAACGGTTTAACGGCTGTGTATAATACCGCTGTACATGGAACGGAGGAGATGCTACCGGCAGATATATATTATATTGATAGAATAATAAAGATGCTTCTTTGGATGAAGGGTGGCTTTAAGGTTTATCTTTGCGGAAATAAAGCTATATGCAATGCAATAAAAACTCGATATAGCGATGTAGGGGAACGAAGCTTTGATTTTAACTTCATGGCAAATATCTATGATCAGCCTTTTGAGATATTAATAACCGATACTCTACCTAAAGAAAAGCATGCCAGCCAATCTATCGGCAGGCATACCGATGGTTGTAGGATTGGATTTGATGCCGGTGGCAGTGACCGTAAGGTATCGGCAGTTATTGACGGTGAATGTGTTTTCAGTGAGGAGGTGGTGTGGCACCCTAAGATTACCGCAGATCCGGAATATCACTTTACCGGCATTGTAGAGGCAATGAAGTCGGCGGCCGAACATATGCCGAGGGTCGATGCCATAGGCGTTTCCTCTGCAGGAATATATATAGATAACTACACAAAGGCCGCCTCGCTATTCTTACAGGTGCCTAAAGATCTGTTCGATCTTAAGGTTAAGGATATATATCTAAGGGCGGCAAGGGAGTTTGGCGATCTGCCGATAACCGTCTGTAACGATGGTGATGTAACTGCCCTTGCAGGTGCGATGAGTTTTGATGTAAACAATATTCTCGGGATAGCGATGGGCACCAGTGAGGCGGTAGGATATGTTGATGATAACGGAAATATACCGGGCTGGTTAAACGAGCTGGCATTTGCACCGGTAGATGTAAACCCGTCCGCAATGCAGGATGAATGGAGTGGCGATATTGGTGTAGGATGCAAATATTTTTCATAGGATGCGGTGATAAAGCTTTCGCCGGCTGCAAGCATACTGCATGATGAACTGCACTCACCCGCCGAAAAACTCAAGGTAGTGCAGGGGTTAATGGAAGAGGAGGATGAACGCGCGGCCAAGATATACCAATCTATAGGAGTATATCTTGCGCATAGCCTTGCGCTGTATCACCATTTTTATGCTTTTAAAAATGTACTGCTGCTCGGGCGTGTAATGTCCGGTAGGGGAGGGGATATTCTTCTTCAAACCTGTAAAGATGCATTAAACACCGAATATCCGGAAGTTGCAAACGATATAACAATAATGCTTCCGGATGAAAAGTTCCGCCGTGTTGGGCAATCGGCCGCCGCCGCATCCTTGCCGGCTATAAAATAACTATAAATAATAAGAGATAAAACCGGTAGGACGTGTACTATACGTAGCCTACCGGTTTTATCTTTTCCATACTGCCACAAAATTGCCACAACTTAACCGTTGTTTTTCCAATAGGAGGTTTAATATAATCTAACTATAGCAACAAGGAGAAACAATAATGTTAAAACAGAAATTAATCGATACAAAATCTGTGTTATCGTCACACAAAAAGAGTGTGATTATAACTATCTGCCTTATTGCCGCCTTGGTAGGTTGTGCGTCATACCTACATACCGTAGTACAGGCACAGGGCACTACCGATAGTGGCTTGGCACAGGGTAGCTATATGGAAGAACCGGTTGTTCGGTCCGATATTATTGTAGGCGTAACCGAGATGGGTAGCGCTACCCTAATATCCACCCCTATCTCCTTCTCTTTCGATACAACGGTGCTTGAAGTACTGGTTCGGCCGGGTGAGTTTGTCTCTCAGGGAGACGTACTGGCAACTATCGATCCGCAGGCGTTTGACGAGCTGTACGAGGAAACCCAAAACGCATTAGAGCAGGCAAAGCTTAAGCTACAAGAGGCAAGCCTTACAGCCTCAAGCCAAAACCTAAAGGCAGAGCAGGATTATACTTCAAGTATAACTACAGGAAATAATGCGCAGAGTGTATATGATCTTGGAATAGCCGAGCTTGAAAGTGGTTATAACACCATCCTAGCGGAGATAAGTTCATTAGAAACACAGCTGGTTACCTCAGACCAACAGATAGCCGCACAGCAGACGATAATTACGAATGCCAATACAGATGCACAGAGTAAAATAACACAGGAGCTAACTAACTATTCTACCGGGATGGGCTTATCGGCGGTGATTTCCGAGGCTGATTTAAAAGCGCTATACGATGCAATAGACCAAAGCGACTTAACGGCTCTTACCCCTGATGAGCTAAAGGTGCTAACAAGCTATAATAACATTTTAGCTATAAACGATACACTAAAACAGACAACCGATACGGCAAATACAGAGATATCAAAACTACAGTCCGAGCGCACCCAAGCAGCTGCAGACCTTACAAAAAATTATACCGAGAGGGATACCTATGCTGCAAGTATGGAACTTAAAAAGATAGAGCTTCTAAATACGTACAATACCAGTGTTTTAAACTACAATAACGCACAGGCGGAGTATAACAATAGCGTAAGTACTACCGATAACACTGTTGATACCGCACAGGCTACGGTTGATGAGCTACAGCTAGAGGTGGATATGCTTACCGCTATCGCTACCGATGGCAGTGTAACGGCACCGATTGACGGTTATATAATGACGATAGCATCAGAAGGCGATGTAGTCAGGGCAGATACCGAGATGGTAACAATAGCAGATAGCAACATGGTATATGTAAGTGTGAGCATTCCGCAGGAAGATATTGCCGATATAGAGATAGGTATGCCGGTTAACATTATATTTGATGCTTATGAAGATTTTATAATTCCATCCGAGGTAGACAGTATCTCTATTACTCCTGCGGCGGGCATGCAAAGCTCGGTAAACTATACCGTTACGATGATATGTTATATGTCGGCCTTTGAGGATATAGTGATATATCAAGGAATGACAGCAGATGTTACCTTTGTGGAAAAGCAGGTTGAGGATGTACTGGTTATTTCTAACAAATGTTTAATCGTAGAAGATGGGGTGCAGTATGTTAAAAGGTTAAACGCTAACGGTGAGATAGAGCAGGTAGAGGTAGAAACCGGCTTTTCGGATGGGTTTGATGTAGAGATAATATCTGGCATTTCAGAGGGTGACACGGTAATTATAGAAAGTGCGGTGGCTCAGAATGCGTCTTAGTGAGATATTGCGCCTTGTTGGCATAAATCTTAGGCAGAACAAGTTTAAGGTGTTTTTAACATCGCTTGGAGTTATTGTAGGTGCCGCAACAATCGTACTTGTTATTGCCATTGGTGAGGGTGGGCAGCAGGATGTGGCAGAGCAGTTTAAAACCTTAAATGCCGGAACTATAACCGTCACTTCCGGAGGGATGTCAGATATGATGCCGGGCATGTCTGGTGGTGGTATGCCCGGCGGAGAGATGTCGGGCGGTGGTGGCACCACGGCTTCAAGAGGTGGGGAGGGTATGTCCTCAGGTGCAACTACAACTCGCCTACCCACAACGAGCTCTGCCTCATTAAGCGAGGATAGTTTAGAAGAAATATTGTTTTTCGTTCCCGATATAATTACCGGTGCCATATTTGCAACGGTAGAGAGTGATGTTCTTGCGGATGACATGGATGAGGCAATAACCTTTGATGTTGTAGGTACACAGAGCGAATATGCACAAATTTCAAATCTTACACCCATAGTCGGTAGCTTTTTAACTGATACAGATGAGGAGAACGAAACACGTTGTATAATTCTTGGATATAACGTTGCACTCGAACTATTCGGCTCGGCACAGCTTGCCTACGATAGTAGGGTAGAGATTGACGGGCGCACCTATGTTGTTAACGGGTTGCTCTCCCAGATGGGCACCGTAGTATCAGGAGTAAACCCTGATGACAGCATATTTATGCCATACTCAACTGCGGAGAAATATCTATTAGAGCGTAATACATCACCACAGATTTCGGTACTTGCTGTAGATGTAGATGCAGTAGCCACGGTTATGCAAAACATAGAGCTTGTGCTTGCACAATCAAACCCTGATGGTACTTATACGATAGAGGATGCGGGGGCGACGATGGATGCTGCAATGCAATCGGCAACAACGCTTTCTATCCTACTGCTTGCAGTTGCTGTAATTGTGTTTGTTGTGGGTGGTATAGGCATTATGAATGTACTGTTCGTTTCGGTGAAGGAACGTACAAGAGAGATAGGCATACTTAAATCGCTAGGCACCAAAAAGCGTGATATACTAATGCTGTTTTTAACCGAGGCGGCAATGATAGGCTTTCTCGGTGGGATACTCGGCGTACTTTTAAGCTTTGGAGTTATGCCCTTAATGGAGTACACCGATATGACGGTTGTAATGACCCCTACCTCTATAATTCTTGCATTCTCGTTTGCACTACTTACAGGAACACTTTTCGGGTTTTATCCTGCATGGAAGGCATCAAACCTAATACCGATAGAAGCATTAAACAACGATTAAAGGAGATTTTCATGAAAAAGATAACCATCTTACTATTAGCTTTATCTATAGCCGTAACCTTGAGCGCCTGCTCGGCAGAGGCACAGCAAAATACGGTGCAACCGGATCAAGCTTCTACTGCTACCGGCGAAGAGGGCATGCCACAACAAGATAGTAACACCAGAAACCAAACGGTAGGGCTTGTTACCGAGGTGATAGGAAACGAGATTACCATAGAGCTTGGTGAGATGCAGCAGGGTGCAATGCTCGGTGGTGGTAATACTACGGGGCAAGGCGCTGCATTGGGCGATGGAGAGAGGCCTGAAGGAGGAGAGATGCCAGAGGGCGGAGAGGCAGCAGGAGGTGGCAATCGCCCTGAAGGCGGAGAGATGCCAGAGGGCGGAGAGATGCCGGAAGGTGGCGGGCGCCAACAAGGTATGACCGGAAATGCCGAGTCGGTAGACCTATCCGAAAGCATTACCCTTACCGGTGAAACCCAAACCTTTAGCATACCGGTAGGCACAGTTGTAACACAGAATGGCGTCGAAATGACCTTTTCGCAGATAACAGAGGATATGTATGTAGGAGTTACGCTTAGTGATAGCGGGGGCGTAACTGCGGTAAATATATTAGGTTAGTATTATGATTAAGATGAATGGTATTGTAAAGCGATATAAGACAGGAAGCGAGGATCTAACGGTGCTAAAATCGGTGGACTTTGCAGTAAGGGAGGGGGAGTTTGTTGCGGTACTCGGCCCATCCGGTAGCGGAAAATCTACCCTTATGAATATAATAGGTTGCATGGACATTTGCAACGAAGGTGAATACTTCCTTGATGATGTGCCGGTGCATAAGAAAAAAGGAGAGGCGCTAACTAAGATACGCAACGAAAAAATCGGCTTTATCTTTCAACGGTATCAGCTGATACCGACATACAATGCTTGTCAAAACATAATAATGCCATTACTTGCAAGAGGGATGTCGCACAAAAAGGCACTAGAAATAGCAATGCCGACGATAGAGATGCTTGGGCTTGCAGAGCGTTTAAAACACCGCCCCTCTGAGCTTAGCGGTGGCCAGCAGCAGCGCGTGGCGATAGCAAGGGCCCTCTGCTCAGAGCCTGCAATTTTGCTTGCCGATGAGCCTACAGGCGCACTAGACCAAAAAACCGGCGAGGAGGTAATGCAGCTGTTCGAGCATCTACACTCCATAGGGCATACCATAGTTATGATAACCCATGACAGTGAGATAGCAAAACATGCCGGTAGAATTATTAGGATAGTGGATGGGAACATCGCTACGGCGGGTTGACAGCGGTAGCATAGAGTATATAATTATTGTAAAGATATATTTTGAGGTGTGAATTGAGCAAGGTTATATACATTGCAGATGACGAACAGAATATACGTGACATAATTACCGGTTTTCTGTCAAAAGAGGGGTATCTAACACATGCTTTTTCTAATGGTGAGGAACTTTTAAAGCTGTTTTTACAGCAACCGTCAGATCTTGTAATTTTAGATGTGATGATGCCGGGGGCGGATGGCCTTTCTATCTGTAACACCATAAGGCAGATGAACAACGTTCCGATAATTATAGTTTCTGCCAGAGATAGCGAGCTGGATAGGATTACCGGCATAACCATGGGTAGTGATGATTATCTTGTTAAACCGTTTTCACCCATGGAGCTTGTGGCCAGAGTTAAAGCCATATTTAGGCGTATCGACCTTGAGCGAAGCTCAAAGGCTACAAACCTGCTTTCATATGGCAATATCACCTTGAACCCAAGCATGCGTACCGCAACTGCAGATGAAAAGGTGATAGATTTAACCCCTACAGAGTTTGACCTACTAGTATATATGTTTAGCAACAGTAGCCGAGCCGTATCACGGGAGGAGCTGCTTAAAAATGTATGGAAATTTGATAGCGAAGCCGATACAAGAGCAACCGATGATGTATTAAAACGCCTGCGTAAAAAGCTCGTGAATACTTCGGTTAAAATTACAACCCTTTGGGGTTTTGGGTTTAAGCTGGAGGTGCAGTAGCTTATGAGCTCCATTAAACAGAAGATAACAAGGCCGTATATTCTACTCATTGTAGTTATGCAGGTGGTAATATTGGCTGTTTTTAATGTTACGGTTACCTTTTACGCATATGGGCAGGCGGAAGATGAACTTTTAAAAACGGTAAGCCGGATAGAGTTAAACCTTAATAATTCCAATATCTTTTTAGACAGAGAGGATGTCGATATTGGTAGGCGTATAGCACCAAATTTAATGATAACAAGCGATAGCATAACATCTGTATTAATACAGGATGGCATCTATGAGCAACCGCCGATACCCGGGCAGCAGCAACTTCCGTACGACACCATAGACAAAGCGTTAGAACTGCTTGATGAGGTAGAGGCCGGCGAGATTGTCTCGTTTTATATCAATGGGCAATACTATAATGCCGTTGAGTTTTTAAGCGATAATATTTCGGATAGCGATAAACTTATCTATATTTCGGTAGGCTATTTTGTAGATGGCTTTGTAGATACAATTAATATGATACTTATATTAATATCGATGGTAGCGGTTTTAGCCTTTATCTTTGTATCTAACAGGCTTGCAAACGGCATAGCAACACCTATTCAGCGGATAACAAAAACTGTTAAACGATTAAAAATACATGAGGTCTCGAGCCTTGATATAGAGCAAAGCAGTGATGAACTGTGTGAGTTAACTCGGGAGATAAATTTGATGAGTAGCAGAATATATAACTATGATAAATCCCAAAAGGCATTTTTACATAATGCCTCGCATGAGCTGCGCACCCCACTCATGAGTATCCAAGGGTATGCCGAAGGTCTACAGGAAGGGGTTTTCACCGAAGGTGTGGCAACTAAGGTTATAATAAACGAAACGCAGCGCCTTACAGATATTGTTGAAGAGCTTTTAACACTCGTTAGAATAGAAAATTATAATGCAGAATCGCCATTACAGCTTATTAATCTATCCGAATATGTTAACGATATTGTTGAGTCTCTAATAGGTGTAGCTTTGAAAATAGAAAAAGAGCTTGTCACAAATTTTTCTCAGGAAGATATTTTTGCGTATATTAATCCTGAGCTATTAAGGCAGGCGATGACAAACTTAATTTCAAACGGCCTACGGCATGCGGATAAAACGGTAACGCTACATCTTTTCCAAACACAAGAGTCAGTTTTTATCTATGTAGAGGATGATGGATGTGGAATAGCGCAGGAGGATGAGGAACACATATTCGAACGCTTTTATAAGGGTAAAGGCGGGAACTACGGTTTAGGTCTTTCGATAGTAAAAACTGCTATCGAACAGATGAAAGGGAAGGTAAGGCTGAAGAACAGCGATAAAGGCGCCGTGTTTGAAATTGAGCTTAAACGCTAATCTCCTATATGTGTTTTTTTAAGGGTTATACTATTAACAGCTAAAAGGTCATTATACTGCTAAGATATGCTCTTAGCCCCTCGACCGTACTAAATATGTAGTTGGGGTTTACCTCTTTTAAGCGTGCAACATCTACATTATCCGCCCAACATGCCGAAAGGCAGATAACGCCGGATTTTTTTGATTCTGATACATCCGATACGGCATCACCTATATATAAAAATTCATCGTTAGTTAAACCATGCTTTGAAAGAAGGCTGTCTATTGCACCGCTTTTATCGATGCAGTTTTCGTTGCCGGTTAACACGTCGCAAAATATGTTTTCCATATCAAGTTTTTTTAAGGATATATCACATGCGGTAGCCCCTTTGCCGGTAATTAGTGCCACCTTAATGTTATTGTCTCGCAGATAAGAAATTAGCTCCTTAATGCCCTCGAAGGGCTCTGCAACCTTATCGTGGTATAGCTCGTACAATCGATGATATTCATCCAAAGCCTCGTTGTGATGTGACTTTAAAATAGTCTTTATCATCCCCAACTCGTTAAGCCCAAACCCATTCTCTATCTCCTTGATAGATAGTTCCGCATCATGGAAAGGTTGTAGGGCTCCGGTAAAAGCCCGCATAAAAAATTTATAGGTATCTACAATTGTTGCATCCATATCAAATGCGACCATCTTAATCATACATTATCTCCTATAGGTTTATAGGTATTTTAACATCATTTAATTACAGGGTCAACCTCTCTATGCCTATATCTGTAGTAAATTAGTTAAATTTTAAAATTAGGGCTTTTATTTATTAAAAAGATGTGCTATAATATATTTCTATCAGAGGGTATAGCTCAGTTGGTTAGAGCGCTTGCTTGACATGCAAGAGGTCGATAGTTCAAGTCTATTTATCCTCACCAAACTTATATAATCCGAACACAATCTTCAAAATTGGAGATGCGTTCGGATTATATTTTTTG
>CAYJOX010000051.1:0-9577 GCA_964371915.1 uncultured Oscillospiraceae bacterium | reverse complement strand
TTGCTTCACAGGCAAACCATATGCAAAAGCTTGTATCAAGGTTTACAATTAAAGATACTACTGTCAACTAATAGGCATCAATGAAAATAAAACCTCCTCCAACCTTCAACTAGGCAAAGAGGAGGTTTTGCCCTATGCTACTGCATGTTTTTCATCGGATATCGGCATATATACCTTACTATCTTGTTTGTACAGCCCTAAAAGCTCTACCACTGCACAGTATTTATCTGCCACACCTACAACTGCGGCCTCGGCACTCAGCGGTAGTGCAAGTGGCGTTGCCGGCCACATATGTGATGATATTATATTGCGTTCTTTAGATGTAATACTGTAGGTTTCATCTGCATGCTCCTCCGCAATGGCGGCATGACAAAAGAACATTTTCAGTGCTCCCGCCTGGTTTTTTATTTTACCCACAAGCTCAAAATCATGTAGCAGGCCGCCTCTTGCCGCAGCGGTAGCATCTAGCCCAAGTTTAAGGCAGATATTATATGCGGTATATGCTACATACACACTGTGCTCATATCTATCCACATCCGGTGTGTGCTGTTTGATTCGGTGCAGTGCCTGCATCTCTTTTGTGTAGATAATATCCTGTACAGTTTCGTTGAAACTTAGAGTTTCTCTTTTAGCTTTAAATACCCAGTGTAGCTGTATCTTATAGCTCAAAATTGCAAGTGATAGATCAACCACCGGTTTTATTACAGGCTGAAGTGCACCAAAATATATATTTATAAGGTTTACCAGTATGGTAGATACTGCAATCTGAACAGCCCATAGTGTATAATATTTGATATACGCTCTTTTGCCGGTAACCGCTTTGCTTGCAAAGGTGTTTCTGTTTAACCTAAAATCTACTATCGATGATATAACCCTTGCAGTTAGTGCGGCTATTGTTGTCGCCATGGTTGCGGCTAAAATGGATTGTGTAACATAAAAAAGCACAGTAAAGATTGAGATATCCACCAAAGCCGAAATACCCGAGTTCCTAATATAGTAGAGAAGCCCTATAAGCATTCTTGAGTATACCTTAACACCATCTTTAACGGTGTTAAAATGACTACCACTATTATTATCAAAATAAAGTGTTTTAATTGTTATTGTAGATATTTCAAGGGCTATATTCTTACTATATATGAGCATGTTCATCTCGTACTCATACCTATCCCCTTTTAATGCCAAAAGCCAGTCAAAATGCTTTTTAGATATTGCACGAAGGCCGGTTTGAGTATCTTGCAGATTAATTCCGTATAATAACCTTAACGTTTTAGCAGATATACGGTTACCCATAAGGCTACGTTTAGGCGTGGTTTCATCAAACTCCCTAACACCTAGAACAAGGCTATCTTGATTAACCGATAGTTTTTTAATAATTCGTATCACATCTTCAACACTGTGCTGGCCATCCGAATCGGCCGTTACAATCCCATCGATATGCGTCATCTTTTCCTTAATATATTTTATTGCAGTTTTTAATGCGGCACCTTTCCCCATATTTTGCTCATGCCGTAAAACTGTACAACGATCCCTTACACTCAGCACACCAAAGGTGTAAAGAAATTCTTTTCCACTACCGTCATCAATCACTACAACCTCGGCATCGCTTTTATGCAAAAGTTCGTCTGTATATCTTATTAATTCCTCTCCCGGTTTAAGCGCCGGTATCACAATAGCTATCTTCATGCAAACCTCTTTTTATCTTCCTGTGTGCACAGTATAGCATCTGTAACTTTAAAATAGAATAGCTTTGCCTTACATGTAAGAAAGCTAAAAGTTTGTCTTTAGATTTACGAAAGATTTATAGTAATATATAAAGAAATAATTAAAAACTACGCCTGCAACTTAGTTGCAAGCGTAGTTAATAGCGTTTATTTAACAGGCATGTTTTTCATCAAGCATAGGTAGTAGTGTTGCCTTAGAATATTTATAGCAGCCTAAAAATTCAACCGTGGCACAGTATTTATCTGTGAGGCATAGCACCACCGCCTCGGCACTCATCGGTAATGTAAGCGGTGTTACCGGCCACATGTGTGCAACAATTATATTACATTCTTTTTTTGTAAGGTGGTATCTCGTTGTTGCATGTTCCATGGCTATCTTATTGTGCGAAAAAAACAACTTTACCTTGCCAGGGCGTTCATCTTCGTGGTGCTCCGGCATCTCAAAATCGTGTAGGATTCCCCCTCTTGCCACTGCCTCGGCATCAAGCCCAAGCTTTTTGCATATATTAAAGGCTGTAAATGCTGCATAGGTGCTGTGCTCATAACGGTTTCCATGTTTTGCATGTTGCTGTATATTGCGTAGCTCCTGCATCTCTTTAGAGTATACGATATCTCTAACAGCATGTTCAAATTCCATTATCTGGGCTCTTGTTCTCTGGTGTTTTCGTATCCTGCTCAGTGCAAAAGCGATATCTGTTAACGGTTTCATTGTAGTTGCTCGGCTCCAAATTATTAGTTTGTCTATCGAAAGGGCAATCCTTTCCTATTTAAGAGTATAACAGAAATATGTGAAATATTTTAAAAATTATGATTTTTATTTACAGCTTGACAACATTGTTGTAACATAATAATATAAAAGATAAAAAGGGTGATAAAATGGCAACTATACTAGTGGCAGAGGATGAAAGGCCAATAAACGAACTAATTAAACGCAATCTAAAATTAGTGGGACATACAGTTTTACAGGTTTACGACGGATATTCGGCAGTTGAGGCAACGGCTAAAAACGACATTGATTTGATTCTACTAGATGTTATGCTTCCGGGCCTATCCGGATTCGAGGTTAAGGAACATCTTGGCGCAGACACACCTGTAATATTTGTGACTGCAAAAACGGGGCTTAACAGCCGGCTAAAAGGGCTAGGTCTTGGTGCCGATGACTATCTTGAAAAACCGTTTGAGATTTTAGAGTTGCTTGCACGGGTGGAGGCGGTGCTTCGCCGTACTCATAAAGAGCAGGATAGCTTTGAGCTTGATGGCTGTACCGTTAAGCTAAAAATGCGCAGGGTATATCTATATGAGGAGGAGATAACATTAACACCACAAGAGTTTGAACTGCTTTGTGTGTTGATAAAAAATCGCAACCTCGCACTATCCCGTGATAAGCTGCTAGAGCTTGCCTGGGGCTACGATTACGAGGGTGATACCCGCACAGTGGATGTTCATATACAAAAATTGCGAAAAAAGCTTGGGTGGGAAACTCGGCTTCAAACGGTTTATAAGCTGGGTTACCGATTAACCACGATGTAAACATAGTATTAATTAGAGTTATTTTGACGCTTTGAAACATATTCTTACTCTGTTATTGTATCTTTTATCCCATTAAAATATTCTTTTGTTAGCTCCCCTACCTTGCCCGAAAGTAGCACCAAGGCAATAAGGTTTGGCGCTGTCATAAGGCCGTTTAAAAGCCCTGCAGTATTCCATATCATGCCTACATCCATAAGGCAGGCAGGTATGATAGCAACTACAAATAGTAGTTTATAGATAAAGATATATCGCCCTTTAAAAAGCATCTCAAAACAGCGTAGCCCGTAAAAACTCCAGCTTATCATGGAGGAGAGCGCAAATAAAGCTATCGCTAACGCAAGTATTTTAGGGGCGGTAGTGCCGTAAAACTTTGTAAATGCCGTGGCAGTAAGCTCTGCCCCAATATCTCTACCATAGGGTATAGAAACTCCTGAAATAAGAATTGTATAGGCGGTAAGGGTGCATATTACAACGGTATCTATAAACACCTCGATAATTCCTAAAAAGCCCTGTTTTACTGGGCTTTTTGTATCGGCTGAGCCGTGGGCGATAGGGGCCGAACCAAGGCCTGCCTCGTTTGAAAATACCCCTCTGCCCACGCCATACCTTAAAGCATATAAAATGGTTATCCCAAACCCTGCACCAAACACCGCCTGCGGGTTAAATGCACAGATGACAATCATCTTTGTAATCGGAATTATCCTATCAAGGTTTGAAAAGATAATAATAGCTGTCGCCACAATATACAGTATCGCCATAACAGGCACTATCTTTTCTGTCATCCCCCCTACCCTTTTAGCACCGCCTATCACCACAAAGGCTATAACGGCCATAAGTAGTATGCCACATATTACCTTAACAACATGAATATTAACTGCGGATAGTGCTACGGCAAAGGAGTTTGCAACCGTGTTAGCCTGTATCATATTACCTGTTCCGATTGCCGCAATGCAACCAAAGATGCAAAACAAGGTGGCAAGAGAGTGTGATTTTTCGCTAAGGCCATTTTTGATATAGTACATCGGGCCGCCAACCCACTCACCCTTTATATTTTTCTCTCGGTAGTAGACTGCGAGAACTATCTCGGCATACTTTGTGCCCATGCCTATGGCTGCCGCAACCCACATCCAAAAAACTGCACCCGGCCCACCAAGAGTAATTGCACCCGCCACACCGGCTATATTGCCGGTTCCGATAGTGCCTGCAAGTGCCGTTGTAAGAGATTGAAAGGGGGTAAGAGCCCCTTTTTTTGTGCCCGAACGGTTAAACAGCCCTACCATAGACTTCCGAAACACATGTGTAAAATGCCTAAGATAGATAAAGTTAATTTTATAGCCCATATATACCCCAACTACCACCAGCACAAGCATCATTATGTTTCCGGAAAGCAGGTCAACTATTATTGACAATGTTATATCAATTACAGACATAAAAACCTCGGTGCATATACGGACTTATTATTATATATTCAATCTATATAGTGCATATTCAACAAACTTGATACGATAGAGCGCAGTTTGTTGTTATAGGTCTTGATTATTTTGTCTTATTATGGTAATATTAATTTCAAGAAAATAAAGGAGGTAACTAATAATGGCACATAAAATTACAGATAGCTGTGTAAGCTGTGGCGCATGTGAGGGCGAATGTCCCGTATCCGCAATTGCTATGGGTCCCGACCACTATGAAATCTCTGATGATTGTATAGACTGTGGCGCTTGCAAGGACGTATGTCCTACCGAGGCTATAGAGGGTTAGTAAACTAGGTGTGTAGGCCGTAAGGTTTACACACCTTTTTTTAAATGAAAGATGAATAAAGAACTTTTACATAACGGCACTGCCGTTTATATAGATAATGTACATCGCTTTGGAACGGATGCGATGTTGCTTTCACATTTTTGCAACCTGCGCAGGCTAGAATCGGCGGTGGATTTTTGTAGCGGGTGTGGAATTATCCCACTAAGGTTTATAGATAATGGCGCTAAGGGCCGCATCACGGCAATAGAGCTTCAACCACAGGCCGCCGAGTTAATACTCAAGGCAAAGCAGGAGCAAAATTTAGATAATCTTGAGGTGCTCTGCCGTGACCTAAATGGATTTAGAACTGAAAAGCTATACGATGTTGTAAGCTGTAATCCACCATATTTTGATAGTGGGGATAGGGCGAAGGTTAGCGGCAGAGCAGTAAACAGGCATGAGACACAGGGGCTGTTAGAGGATGTTGTTGCCACGGCTGCAGCAGTTTTAAAGGATGGCGGCAGGCTATGCATCTGCCATAGGCCGCAGCGGCTGGTTGATATCTTTTGTATCATGAGGCAGTATAACATAGAGCCTAAACACCTACGTTTCGTACGCCCGAAAGCCGGCAGAAACCCATTTTTAATATTAATAGATGGGCGAAAAGCAGGCGGTGTAGGCCTACATCTCATGCCGGATTTGGTTGTAGAAAACAGCCGTGGTGAACACACGGCTGAGATGATGAAGATATACGGTAATAAATAAATTTAAAATTTACCGATTAAAGGTAGTAGTAATGTCATATAATTTAGAGGGGCTCTATGTGGTGGCAACACCGATAGGCAACCTTAAAGACCTCACATTGAGGGCTATCGAAACACTTAAAGAGGTTGATTTTATAGCGGCAGAGGATACAAGGGTTACCGCAAAGATACTCAACCATCTTGGTATAAAAAAACAGATGGTTGCATATCATGCACACAATCTGAAAAGTGCACAGGCAATACTAGATAGGATTGCGGCCGGCGAAAGCTGCGCCCTTTGTACGGATGCCGGTACTCCGGCAATCTCCGATCCGGGCGAGCTTATTGTAAGGGATGCAAACAGCCGTGGTATAAATGTTGTGGCGGTACCGGGCCCTTGTGCGCTCATAGCGGGGCTTTCAATCTCCGGAATGAAAAGTGGTAGATTTTGCTTTGAGGGTTTTCTTTCCACCGCCTCTAAGGCAAGGAAGGAGCACCTTGAGCAACTGTTAAACGAAAAGCGTACCATGATTTTTTATGAGGCACCGCATAAGTTACTGCGTACCTTAAAAGACTTTTATCAATATTTTGGAGATAGAGAAATTGCAATTCTACATGAGCTTACAAAGGTGCATGAGTATTGTTTGAATCTTAATCTTTCGCAGGCAATTTCACACTTTGAGCAGAACAAGCCCAAGGGGGAATTTGTCTTGATCCTAGAGGGTGTAGGCGAGGAATCTGTCGTCTCTTTTGATCGGGCGGTAACGCAGCTGCTATCACTTGCGCAAGGCGGAATAAGCCTATCAGCAGCGGCGAAAGAGGTAGCCGGAATGACCGGTTATCCGAGATCAAAACTATATAATGAGGCTTTGAAGCTAAAATGAAATATCTAATTGTTTCAGATATTCACGGCAATACTCAGCTGTTTAAGAAAATTATTCAGCAAAACCTTGATATCGACGGCGTATTTTTTCTTGGTGATGGGATAACGGATTTTCACTCTGTGATGATGCTATATCCTACCTTAAAAAGCTATGAGGTTAACGGAAACTGTGATTTTCGTAAGGCGACCTGTGCTAAGGTAGCCAATATATGTAGCACAAATATCTTTTATGTCCATGGAGATATTTATTCGGTAAAAAATGGCCTTGCACAGCTATGCAAGGCCGCTTTAGATAGAAGATGTGAGGTGATTCTTTTTGGTCACACTCATAGACCGTTTTATAATTTTATTGATGGAGTTCATATTTTTAATCCCGGAGCATTAGGGGGAGGCTTTGACAGCTTCTTTTATGGCATTATGGAGCTTAGCGAAGGCGAAGAACCAACCTTTAGCCATATTTGTGCCGAGGATTAATTTTTTGTAGCAACTTCCTCACCGTGCATTTCGCCCTGCATCTGTACAGGTTGAGAACTATTTTCGTTTTCACGTATCAATGCCGTAGGGGGCTCGTTTAATATATTTCGTATAACCTCGGTAAAGCTACGTCCCGCAGGCTCATATTTATTTTTTTTCATAATCACTCCTTTTTATAGTGTCTTGTATATATTTTGTACAAACGTCAACACTTTATACAGAAACTTAATAAGGATAGTTGTTATGCATAAAAAGAATCTGCGTTACTTTTTTTTAACGCTTATAATGGCATTGCTTATAATCTTACCCACAGTTGCTCTAATAGGTGCATATAGTATAACTCGTGTACGCACGGTGGCCGAACCGGTGGAGAATGTGCCTATAACAAAGCCTACCGAGGAGGATGACCGTAATATTTTACTGGTAACCACCGGTGAGAACAACTCATTTATGCTACTAAAGTTTGATGCATTTGGTCGCAGTGTTGTTTCCCTTGCGCTACCGGAAAATATGCTGGTGAACGAAACCGATACTGCCGATTCTCTTTTAGAAAAAGGCGGCCCCGCCATGGTTACAACCGAACTTGAGCGCCTGTTTGATCTAACCATAGATTACTACAGTATGTTGACCCACCAAGAACTATTGCTCCTTACACAAAATTTTGTGCCGGCATCCCTTACAGAGGATATAGCGGATCGGCTTTCACTGCCGGAGGATTATGAGGTTACACCGCTAACTGCTGTGCAACTTATTGAGCAGGCCGAAGAAAAGGATGTTCAGCTTGTGCGTAGCATCTGCTACAGCCTACTTTTAGAGGCCAACATGGAAATTATGCAGGCCGAGATACCGGCTGCATTTAAGGATATTTCCGCAACAATCAACAGCAACATAGCGGCCGAGGAGCTATACCGGCTTGCAAAGATATTTAGCCTGCTACCATATGAAAAGGTTAACTACTATGCGGCAACATTAAGCGGTGAGCAGGCCGATAATGGCATTGCTATCAGCGAGAGCGATATAGAAAAGGCGGTAGGGCTGTTAGATTGACAGGCAAAAATTAGCCACGCGTTACCATGCATTATCTTAAATAATTTTATAGATGCCTACCGTGTAACCGGTAGGCATCTATAAAATTTATTTGGTATTAAAGCTAGTTTTTTTCTCAGCAGACTTAGCGTTAGCCGGTGAAGTATCGTTATTTTTTTTACGTTTAAATGCTTTTTTCTCTTTTAAAAAATAATCGTAATTCTCCACATATCGTTTATACCTTTTCTTCGAAACGTTATTAAGCACAATTCCTAAAACATTGGCATCTGTCTGCTCTAACTCACCTAGCGCAACCTCTATCTTGTGTCTTTTAGTTTGGTTATAGCCGGCAACCAATATTGCACCAGAAGTTTTAGAAGCAAGCACTGCTGAATCTATAGTCGTGCTAAGTGCAGAGGAATCGAATATCAGATAATCATATTCCTCTGAAACAGATGCTATAAAACTATCGAACAGGCTAGAGTTAAAAAGCGTTGTAGGGTTTTCAAGTGGGGATCCACAGGGTATATAGTGCAGATTATCGATATTTGTCGCACTTATTACATCGTGAAAATTCTCTATACCTGTAAGATAATCGGAAAATCCTAATATCTTATTGCTGTTAAGCCTTTTGTTTGTAGGATTTTTTCTTACATCGGCATCCACAAGCAATGTTTTCCATCCGGAGTTAGCCATGGTAACAGCAATATTTACTGCGATGGTTGTAGTTCCAACTCCCGGCTCTACACCTGTAATGGTAAAAATCTTATAGCCAAACTTATTTTTAAAGTAAGGTATCTTAGCAATCAGCCTATCGTAGGCATCATTCAAAACATGATTGCTTTCCCTGTAAAAGTTAAGGTTTACGTTCTGCATCTATACCCTTTCCTGCCTTGCGGTAGTTGATTTACTAAAATCTTTCTTGCTCGGAATAACCCCTAATAGCTCTATCTTGCCGCCTAAAGTAACCTCGTTTCTATATGCTACTTTCTCATTAAAAAGCGCAAGTAAAATAAATACTCCACACATAATTGCAAATGCTCCTACTGTGATGAGTGCCCTAATCATTAGCAATTCGATAAACCCGTTCGAAATAAGAATAGCCTCCCTTGCACTGTCAAGTATCTGTACACTCTCACTTATAGTTAATTCATTAGCTTGGTCAACAAAAGCCTGAGAAACTGCGTTGGAAATCTCTACCGCCAGCAGAGGATCGGTGTGGCTAGCAATTACCGTAATAATATTAGAGTTCTCATTAGTTGTCACCGATGTAGCCCCTTGAATCAACACTGGATCAATAGGTTCTTGCATGAGGCTTGATGCATGTTCAGCAACTTTATAGCTACTAATTATGTCAACATAATCGGCAATGATGTTCATACCTTCTCTCGATTCCAGATAAGAGTCTTCCGATACAGCGTAAACCGAGGATATTCCACCATACGTATTTGTTGCTGTATTGC